>NZ_JBKHHI010000174.1:0-12747 GCF_046539235.1 Coleofasciculus sp. | reverse complement strand
AAATTCCCTTGCCGTTGGATTAATAGGGGAACCAGTTCTCCCGCCCGAATCAACGCTTGTAAATGCGCTCGCTGAAATGCCAATCCCGACTCTTTTAACGTGGTTGTACCTAACTTCACTTGCCCCTCGACAATATATTTGTTCCACGTCTTAATCGGTAGTTGAGAAACAAAGGCTTGATTGACTTTTGTTTTATTATTCGTCGTATTGGCTTGGGGATCACGGGGAAATACGGCAACCACTCGTGGCGGCGCAAACTCTTCCACGGCACGTTGCGCTAAGACTAGGTTCACTTCCCCATTCTTAGTCATTGCCAGAAATGTACCCACCGATTCAATCCCAGCTTCTTCTAAAACCTCAACATCTAGACCACTGCTTTGGAACACCCGCAGATTTTCCTCCTCGGCTTTTTGGCAGGCTTCGGGATCAGTGTCGATGAGGACAACCTCTTCTCCCTGTTCTTGAAACAAACGCGCAATCAGACGACTCAAAGGATTACAGCCCACAATCACCGCACCTGTTGCCTTTTCCTGGGGATTCAGTTGTAGCCATTGGGCAACCCAACGCGCGGTTAAGCCTTGTAAAAAGACGGTCATAATAATCGTCAGGAAGACCAGGGCTTTAATCGAATCTCCCCCATTAATCCCGCGTTCGGTGAGAAGAATCGCAAATAAGGAAGCGACGGAAGCGCTGACAATTCCTTTGGGCGCAATCCAAGATAAAAAGATTTTCTGTCGCCAATTTAAGCCGCTATTCCAGGTGCATAAACTGACACTCACCGGGCGCACCAGGGTCATTAATGCCAAAACGGTGAATACACTGCCCCACCCTAAGGCAAAAACACTGTCGATGGACAAATCGGCGGAGAGGAGAACGAATAGTACGGAAACCCCAAGCACCGTTAATTGTCCTTTAAACCGTCGCAACAGCCGCTCTTCGGGTAGAGAAGACGCACCGACGACGATTCCGGCGACGACGGTTGCCATCAATCCGGATTCCGAGCGAATGGTTTGTGCCAAGCCAAATAAGCCTAACATCCCGGCTAACACCACCAGGTTTTTCAGGTCTTCTGAGAGAAAATCGGCTCGTTTGAGAAATAAACCCAGCAGCCAGCCACCGATACCGCCAATCACACCCCCAATACTGAGGCGTAACCCTAGACCGACAATGGCAGCAGAGGCGCCCGCCTCGCTGTTGAGAATGGTATCGAGGACAACAACGGATAGAATCGCCCCCACGGGGTCAATTAACACCCCTTCTCCTTCTAAAATGGCGGCAACTCGTCGGTCTACTTTTACTTGTTTAAGCAGTGGACCAATAACCGTAGGACCGGTCACAACCACGAGAGCCGCATAGAGAAAGGCAATTGACCAGGGAAATTCTCCTAACCAATGGGCAGCCATCCCACCGCCTAGCAGGGTAATCAGCGTTCCCAGGGTGACGAGGTTTCTCAGAGAACCTGATACTTTGCCTAAGTCGCGCAGGTTGAGGTTAAGTCCCCCCTCAAACAGAATTACGGCGACTGATAAGGCAACAATGACTTCCAATCCCACTCCCAGTTCTTGGGGGTGTAATAAACCCAAACCATCGGAGCCGAGAGACACGCCGAAGATGAGCAGGAAGACGATGCTGGGGACTTTTAGGTACTCGGCAATCACCTGAGCGCTGATTCCAGCACAGACAGCGATGACCATTTGTAGGGTTAATTCAAAAGATCCTTCCATAGGTATGCTTGTCGCAGGTGATCGACTGAGTTCTAGATGCCTGATGATTGGCTCTATCTAAAAACATGAGCAAGTTGAGTTCATCAAAGCCTAACTATATTACTGTGAATAAGCGGCAGGAGTGATTCGGTTAACCCGTCGGGTATGACGCTAACGTTGATCCTAACGCGGCTACGTCTATCTATCTATAAGCCAGTCAGTTTTTGGTGGACTTGTCGCTCTACCAGCAGGTTTAGCTGACTTGATCACGACGATAGTTATTCCTAAAGTTACGCTGATCGGGGTAGTCAGAGTTTTTTATTTTTAACTGAAAAGTCATAATTGAAAAGTCACCGTTTGATTAGGTCGCGCCACGGGTTGAGTCACGGTGAAGGCAATGGCAACCTGTTGGATGGCAGCAAAGTGAACGACTGGCGACCAGCAGCACTCTAACTTGTTCGTTTAAATATGAATCGTCAAACATTTATTTCGGGACGCTCAGAGAGTCGAATTCGCAAAACTCAACGTTGGATTGAGCGGATGTGGGTGTTCGGCTTACTTTTAGCCGCTTTGCTCTTATTTTGCATGAATCTGGATAGTCCACCTCTCTTAGATGGGGGTGAACAAACGATCAATCAGGTCGCTGGTGAATTAACTACCACGCCTTTGGCATCTTGGCAATGGTTTTATCCCACGTTGGGGGACAAATCTTATGTTGAAGATCCACCCTTACTGTATTGGCTAATTGCTTTGGCTTATAAGACAGGGAATAATAATACCTTGATCACACGCTTACCGACTGCCCTTCTGAGCGCTCTGTCTGTTCCCCTTTTCTATGGAATCGGTCGAGAAATTTTCCCATCTCGTCAAAATGCGCTTTTTTCAAGCTTCATTTATTTAACTGTATTACCTGTGGTGCAGTATGGACGTCTCGCGATCGCAAATAGTGCAGTGTTATGCTTTGTCATGCTGATGATGGTATGTCTGTTGCGATCGCGTCGTGATTTTCGTTGGTCATTGCCAGCCGGTATTGGATTCGCTTTAATTTGCCTGACTCAGGGAATTGGATTCGGATTGCTTTTGCTGGCAATCGGTTTGATTTTTATTGCCTGGGATACGCCGAGACTGCTCAGATCTGGCTATTGGTGGTTGGGTTTGATATTAGGTATCATCCCCGGATTTGTTTGGTATACTCTACCCTGGATTGAGGGTCAAGCATTTCTCACTGCCAATCTGATCCAAGAATCCCTACAACCCTTTTGGCATTCTGTCAATATTCCCAGGACTCTTACTGGCTATTACGATTACCTATTGGAGTTCTTAAAATTCTCGGTTCCCTGGTTACTATTTGCGTCTTATGGATTAGGGTTGGCCTGGACTCATCGCAATTGGGGTTGGGCAAAACTCGTATTGGTTTGGACGGGTGTTTATGGGGGAGCCGTTTGTCTAATCGGGTCTCCCTTATCGGCCTATAGTTTACCAATCTACCCCGCTTTAGCCCTAGCGGGTGGCGCTCAACTTGCCGCCACCTGGAATTCGCCCCGCTCTCAATCCTATCCTCGCCTCTGGGTATTTGGATTGAGTCTCATGTCTTTAGGGGCAATCGCCGCTACTGTTTATTTCCTACTAGAAACCTCTGGAAGCCTTTTACCTGTCGTTTCTAGCTCCGTCGCCTTAACCTTCGCGATCGCGGCTATCCTCGTGGCTCGACGCGACATCCAATTTATTTTCATTTTGTTTTGGGGGATGTATGTGTCTGTGTTATTGTTGATCACCTCTCCTCATTGGATTTTCTCTTAGCCATTTCATCTAATAGCACAATGTATCCCCCGCTGAATCTTCTGGATTCTAACGGGGGTCTTTTTTGCCAACTCCAATAAAAATCCTATCGCCCAACCATCAGGTTAGGACGCGGACTTATCTGTTGTTGCTACTGTGACTCAAGCCAATTGAAATGCTGGTAAATAGGGGAGCATCTTTAGGCTTTTAGCTTTTCCTTAGCCATCGCCTGAGTCTTACTCATCAATTTCCTCTTCTGCGCCAAGTTGCTTGAGATGAATGTGCTTACGACCTAAGGTGATTTCAAATTCATCCCCAGGTTGTAAACCCATCTGTTTCGTATAAGCAGAACCAATAAGCAGATTACCGTTAGATTGCACAGAGATGCGATAGCTCGCACTCCTACCCCCGCGTCCATTGCCATTGGCTTTGCTATCTAATTCAATACCCTCAGCGTCAATCAGCGCATTCAGGAATTTCATCATATTGACGCGCTCTACATCGTTTTTAGTTACGGTGTAGTAGCCACAGGCTCTAGCTTTTTCTTCTTTGCTGAGGTTACCTAGCTCTCTAACTTTCTCAAGCAGTGCTTGACCCTCTAAGGGTTCCATCTTGGACTCCATTTTTTTCTTTTTAGCCATCAACTTGAATCTAAACCTAAACAGTGAGGTCTCAGGTAGCGATTTCGCTATACTGATACATAACCAAGATAACAAAATCTTGGTCTTATATCATCCTCTATAGAACTATATTACACGGATACTGTCAACTTGGTTGCTTATATTTGTTGAATTTATCTGTTTAACAAATCAACCGCCGACTGGAGAACGTGTCAGCCATGGATACGGAGTGATAAGGTGAGGCGTTTCCAGTTGATCGAGTCAGCAACAAAAACCAATGATGTGTAAAACTCAGGATTGATGGGAGGCGTTATCAGGCTTCAGGAAAAACCCACCTGGTTATATTTGACAGTACAACCTTCCGGGGACGTCAATAAAAAAAAACCGTTCAACTCTTAACCCTGTACAACCCAACCTGAAACTGGCTGAATTAGACTCCAGCTTCAAACCAACTCCAAGCTAGGAGAGATTACAATCCCTATGAAGTTGACAACTCGCGGACATTATAGTGTTAAAGCGCTCCTTGATCTCAGCCTACAGCCCGGTTATGGACCAACATCCGTTAAAATGATTGCCCAGCGCCAAGATCTACCCGCACCATATTTAGAGAAACTACTGATTGAAATGCGTCGTGCTAATTTAGTGAATTCAGTACGGGGTTCTCAAGGTGGCTATAAATTAGCTCGCGAACCGGCAAAAATTTCTCTGGGTCAGATTTTAGAAGCTGTTGGTGAAACAATCGAACCGTTACACCACCACCAGGCAGATGCCACTCAAGCCGAAGACTGGGTAACTTTAACCTTGTGGCATCGACTGCATGAAAAACTCAAAGATGCCCTATATAGCATAACCCTTGCCGATCTTTACTATGATGCTCGAAGTTGGCAAGCGGCTCAAGGAGAACAAACCAGTTTTGTGATTTAATAGAGGCTTTGATCTCGAATGACCATAATGAATCAACTGATTACCTATCAAGGGGGCTGTCACTGTGGTTCTGTCCGTTTCCGTGTGACAGTTGACCAGCACGAGGCAATCGATTGCAATTGTTCAATTTGTCACAAAAAAGGCTTCATCCACCTAATTGTACCCCCGGAACGGTTTACTCTATTGAGTGGGGCTGACGCTTTAACAACTTATACGTTTAATACCCATACCGCTAAACATACATTCTGCCGTATTTGTGGGATTCACCCCTTTTATCGTCCCCGTTCTCATCCCCAGTCGATTGATGTTAACCTGCGTTGTCTTGATGGTGATGTCCTGTCTCGATTTGCCAGAGTGCCGTTTGATGGTGCCAATTGGGAAGATAATATAGATACGCTCAAAGGCGACCAGATTGACTAGAAGTGTCATTGTTTTATTACTTGCCGCCAGTCTAGATTACTGGATAGGTGATCCTTGGGGTTGGCTTCATCCCGTCCAAGTCATGGGTTGGCTGATTTCTCACTTTAGCCAATGGATAATTCACAATCTTTATCGTCCCTGGAAACGCCGCCTCGCCGGAATTGGATTGGGGTTAGGATTAATTATCGGTAGTGGAATGGCAGGATGGTTCATCGTGTTGGCAGCAAACTGGTTTCATCCTTGGGTAGGGATTGGGGGTGAAAGTATTCTGCTGGCAAGCTGTTTTGCCGGTCGCAGTTTACGAAATGCGGCTGATGATGTGGTACAACCGCTAACTGATGGAGAGTTAGAGCAAGCGCGTTCTCGTTTGCGTCAATATGTAGGTCGAGACACAGAAAAATTGACAGCACCTGAAATGTTTCGGGCGGTTCTAGAGACCATCGCCGAAAATGCCACGGATGGTGTTACAGCCCCCTTATTCTATGCTATTATTGGCGCATTTTTTCCGATAGTGGGTAGCGTTCCCTTGGCTTTAGCCTATAAAGCGGCTAGCACTCTAGATTCAATGATTGGTTATCGACGCGAACCTTATACAGATTTAGGGTGGTTCAGTGCTAAACTTGAGGATTACTTAACCTGGCTACCCTGTCGGCTGACGGTAATAACCTTAGCCCTTTTGTCAAGAAAACCTCAAAAAGTGTGGAGTTTATGCTGCCGAGATGCAACCAGCGATCCTAGCCCCAATTCCGGTTGGAGTGAATGCGCTTATGCTGCTATTCTGGGCGTACAATTGGGGGGAACCAACTGGTATCAGGGAGTTGCCAAATATAAACCCCTTTTAGGTGATCCGGTTGCTCCAATTACACCGACCAAAATTGACCAAGGGTTACAGTTAACCCGATACTGCTGTTTGATTTGGCTGGTCATCGCGATCGCAATACTGGAGTCTTCTCATTTATTCCCATCCTTATATATATGGCATCAAAACTCGATTCTCTACTAGCTAAGCGAAGGTCATACCTCAAAACCCCAAACTTAAACAAAGGGCGGGTTTTGCCACCAAACTAGGAAAGACAAAACCTCAAACTTAAACAAAGGGCGGGTTTTGCCACCAAACTAGGAAAGACAAAACCTCAAACTTAAACAAAGGGCGGGTTTTGCCACCAAACTAGGAAAGACAATTTATATTAGTCCCTAAACCCGCCCCTACTCAAAACTATATGCCGTGAACAGTCAGCCACTCCCTCTAGACAATCTCCCTAATTCTCTCCCCTAGTCCTATCCCATCCGCCATCAAACCAGCAACGAGAATGCCAACTCAAACTATTGAAATTCTCTCCCCTGAAGAACTGCGCCGCACTGTCACTCGTTTGGCATCTGAGGTGATTGAACGCGCCGGAGATGTGTCTAAACTTGTCCTTTTAGGCATTTATACTCGCGGAGTTCCCCTCGCCAAGCTGCTAGGACGGCAAATTGAAATGTTAGAACAGGAATCAGTAGCGGTAGGCGCGATCGATATTACCTTCTACCGCGATGATTTGGATCAGATTGGCGTCCGTACCCCAGCGAAAACCGAGATTTCCTGCGATCTTTCGGGCAAAATTGTGGTATTGGTCGATGATGTTATCTATAGTGGGCGCACGATTCGCGCCGCCCTCAATGCGGTGACGGAATACGGTAGACCTGAAGTGATTCAGTTATTAGTTCTGGTCGATCGCGGACATCGTGAGTTACCGATATGTCCCGACTTTACAGGCAAACAGCTACCCACCTCTAGAGACGAACAAGTTAAGGTTTACCTGCAAGATTTTGATGGACGAGATGCTGTGGAGTTAATCAAAGTATTCTAGTCTATCTTTGGCTGAAACCTGCGGCAAACTCTCCTACCCTCCTACCCTGTTCTCATTTTCCAGCACGATGACAGAAACCCAAACGCGCAAAGCCGATCACATCAGAATTTGTCTCAATGAAGATGTGCAGTTTAATCAAATCACCAATGGATTAGAACGTTATCGCTTTACCCACTGTTGTTTACCGGAAATCAACCGCCATGAGATTGATATCTCTACCCGGTTTCTAGGTAAAACCTTAGGCGCACCCTTACTAATATCCTCCATGACTGGGGGAACCAAACCGGCGCAAACGATTAATTTTCGCCTTGCTGAAGTTGCCCAAAAGTATCAATTAGCCATGGGTGTGGGTTCCCAGCGAGTCGCTGTAGAGAATCCACAAGTAGCGGATACCTTTGCCGTGCGATCGCAAGCACCGGATATCCTGTTATTGGCGAATTTGGGTGCGGTTCAACTTAATTACAGTTACGGCTTGGATGAATGCTTGCGCGTGGTGGAACTGTTAGCCGCCGATGCCTTAATTTTGCACCTCAATCCTTTACAGGAATGTATTCAAACGAACGGAGATACAAATTTTCGCGGCTTACTTGACAAAATACACAAATTGTGCTGCAAGTTGCCTGTGCCTGTGATTGCCAAAGAAGTCGGCAATGGCATCTCAGCCCCCATGACACAGAAACTCCTCGACGCGGGTGTTAGCGCCATTGATGTCGCGGGTGCAGGGGGAACCTCTTGGGCAAAAGTTGAAAGTGAACGAGCATTAAATCTCAAGCAACGTCGCTTAGGACAAACCTTTGCCGACTGGGGATTACCCACAGCCGATTGTATCACCAGTATTCGAGACATTGCCCCAGAAGTCCCCCTAATCGCTTCGGGTGGATTACGCAATGGGTTAGAGGTTGCCAAAACCATCGCGTTGGGTGCGGATTTAGCTGGATTAGCCTTTCCCTTTCTCCAAGCCGCATCCGAGTCTACAGAGGCGGTGGATGAACTCGTAGAATTATTAATCGCAGAAATAACCACGGTACTCTTCTGTACAGGAAATGCCAATCTGTCTCAATTAAAACAATCTGACGCCTTACAGAAGTGAGGATAAATGCTCGTAGTAGGCGCTTTAGCGCTTACTACAAACTCTAAAGTCAGTGACATTCAAGTTAGTATAGAAGCAGTTGTGCGTCAGGATAGCGATAGTTTCCTAGTCTGACACTCAGCGCTGGTTAAAACAAGTCCATACAGGAAAGCCTATAACGGAGCAACCCATTAATCAACTCAATCCACGAACTAGGAAACTTGACTCTCTGTTCAACTCTTATCATAAATCCATTGGAAACGCTTCAGAAAACAACTAAACATAAACAAAAGATAACGAATAACGGATAACCAGAAAATGCGTAAATTCATTACACAAACCCTTGCTAGTATGTTGGGTAGCCTACTTGGTTTTACCTTATTTTTCGGTATTGGCACTGTTGGACTGGTTAGTTTAATTATCACCGCCGCATCCAGAGATACTGGACCCCAAGTCAAAGATAAATCAATACTGGTTTTTGACTTATCCTTAACGGTTCGGGATACCGATCCCACATCCAGCACCAGTCGAGCGATTGAAGAAGCACTATCTGGAGAAGAAACCGACACGATTACATTACGCAAGGTTGTCGATACCTTAAACGCGGCGGCTGAGGATTCCCGGATTGTGGCGCTTTACCTGGATGGATCACAGACAAGTACCAGTATTGGTACAGGATTTGCCACGCTAAAAGAAGTCCGAGAAGCATTAGAACGGTTCAAAGAAAGCGGCAAAAAAATTATTGCTTATGATGTTGATTCGGGAGAAGGAGAATATTATCTGAGTTCAATCGCAGATACAATTGTCCTGAATCCCATGGGCAGCGTGGAAATGAATGGCTTTAGTTCTCAGCCCATGTTTTTCACTGGAGCCTTGGAAAAATTTGGCATTGGGATTCAGGTGACTCGGGTGGGTAAATATAAGTCAGCGGTGGAACCGTTTGTGCTGCAAGAATTGAGTCCAGAAAACCGACAGCAGATACAAGCGTTACTAGAGGATTTGTGGTCAGAATTTCGGACAACGGTGGGGAAAAGTCGTCAAGTAACGCCCCAAGAGTTACAAGCGATCGCGGATAATCAAGGTATTGTCTTAGCATCGGATGCGATCGGACGCCGCTTAGTTGATAAAGTGGGCTATTACGATGAAGTCATCACTCAACTTCAGGAACTCACGGGTGAAAGCGAAACAGAGAAATCATTTCGCAAGATTCCTATGTCTACTTATGCGGATATCGCAGATAAACCTGAACATCAACGCGCTTCTAAAAATAAAATTGCCGTCCTTTATGCCAGTGGTGAAATCGTCGATGGTGAAGGAAGTGTCCAAGAGGTGGGAGGGGAATCCTTTGCGGCACAAATGCGGAAATTGCGCCTTGATGATTCAGTAAAAGCTGTTGTCTTACGGGTGAATAGTCCAGGGGGTAGTGCTACGGCGTCTGAGATTATTCAACGGGAAGTAAAACTCACCCGCGACTCCAAACCTGTAATTATTTCCATGGGAGATATTGCTGCATCTGGGGGATATTGGATTTCCACTTATGGTAACCGAATTTTTGCCGAACCCAATACAGTAACGGGTTCGATTGGCGTGTTTGGATTACTGATGAATGTCCAACAAATTGCCAACGAAAATGGGATTACGTGGGATGTCGTGAAAACAGGGCGTTTTGCGGATACCCAAACCGTTTCTCGTCCCAAAACCCCTCAAGAGTTAGCCCTGATTCAAAAAATAGTTGACCAAGTTTACTCTACATTCTTGGACAAAGTTGCCGAGTCTCGTAAGCTACCCAAAGATAAAGTTGCCCAAATTGCTCAGGGGCGAGTTTGGTCAGGTATTGATGCCAAACAGTTGGGGTTAGTGGATGAAATTGGCGGACTTGATGATGCGATTGAGTATGCAGTAAAAGAGGCAAATTTAGGTGAAGATTGGAAATTAGAAGAGTATCCGCGATTCCAAACCTTGGAAGAGCGTTTGATTGAAGAGTTTGTCGGGAATGATAGTAATAAAACGCGACAGCCTGATCCCTTAATGGCAGAGTTCATGAAATTGAAAGAGGATTTGGCAATGTTACAAGCGCTGAATGATCCGAAAGGGATTTATGCGCGTCTACCGTTTAATTGGCGCTTCGATTGAGAAAAGTAGGCGATTAAAATCGCTACACAAACCAAGTCCGCCTACGCGGACTGGATTATAAAAGGAGTCGTTAAGTAAACGAAATAACTATGACAACTCAAATTACCATAACTTTGTCAGATGACATATACCAAAAAGCTGAATATTTTGCCCAAATGACTAACCGCAATGTGGCTGATGTCTTGGCGCAAGTCATTGACCTTTCTTTCTCTCCGCTTACGCCCAAAGCGGCATGGACTGAGAATAGAGAAAGTTTATCAGTTGCTACGCTTTCTAATCAGGAGGTTATTGCTTTAACTGAATCGCAGATGACACCTGAACAAGACCAACGATTAAGCGAATTGCTCTATAATCAACAGGCGGGAACGCTGACAGATGCTGAACGTTCTCAACTGTGGGCTTTGATGCAAGTTTATCAAGAGAAACTATTACTTAAAGCTCAGGCATTACGTGAGGCAGTTCAGCGAGGCTTGCGAGAACCTTTAAATACATGAACACAGGCTGGATATCGGAAACAGTGCGGGACAAAATTCGCACCCAAGCTGGTAACCAATGCGGTTACTGTCGTAGTTTACAGAAATATGTTTTGGGAGTTTTGGAAATTGAACATATTATTCCTAAAGCCAAAGGAGGTACAGATGAGGAAGATAATTTATGGTTAGCTTGTCGTCTATGTAACAGTTATAAGGGGATACAAAGCGATGCAGAAGACCCACTAAACGGAAGGGGGATCTAAAGGGGGACTTTGATCTACTGTACTTTATTACAGCGCAAAGCGCTGTAAGATATCCCCCACCTCAAATATCACTGGTAAGAACAACAACCGAATCCATCACCTGTGGTGAGAAATCTCATGCAACTAAAGACGGAAAAAAGCACATTATATTCAGAAAATCTGTAGGGTTTCTAGCTTGGGATCAATTACGCCCAATGTTGTCTCAACTATTTGGACTTGAATAATTTATTAAGATAATCAAATCAGTCCTCCCCCTAATTCCTTATTCTTTTCCCATGAACTCGGTTAACTTCTGTTGATTAATCCAATCGCCGACAACCGAGACAAAAGCAGCCGTTGACTCATAAGGCAAAACATTTCGACCCGCAATTTTACACCCCTGACCTTGGGGCAAATGCTTGATATAGTAATCTAAGCGTTGCTCTGGTGTTTCCAATTTACCCTCGCGACTAATACTGCTGGCTTCTTCGCCTACTACCACAAATGTCGGTTGCTGAATGGAAGCAATAACCTGTTGATAGTCTTGTCGCCAGAACCCAGATAGGAACGAAAAAACGGCGTGGCGACTAGCGGTATCAACAGCACCCTTTTGCAGACTGTCTAACCATTGGTCATCAATATCTTCTGGTTCAGCAAATAGCTGCTTCGAGGAAAATGAACGCAAAAATTGACGGCGACGGGCGTAGCGATAGAATAGACTACCAAACGGAGAATCAAATAGATTCCAGGCAAGTTTGTGCTTCAATGGAGAGGTTTCCTGGGTCATTACAGCCCAAGACGGTGGACCCGATAATACCAATCCTTTGACATAATTTGATGCATCTGGCAACTGAACTAGAGAAAGGGCTACAGGCAATTCTGCACCCTGTACTACTATAATGGCGGGTTTTTTGACAATAGTCTGTAAAAAATAACCTAACTGTTGCGCCCAATCTGTAGGATGATAAGCCACATGGGGCATATCACTTTCGCCACATCCGAGTAAGTCTGGATTATAGATGGGTTGAGAATATCCCGCTTGATACCACTGTTGGCAAAAGCGATGCCAAAACCAACGGGATAAGCCGACGCCAATTGGATGCAGTAACACTAATGGCGTATCGCTAGCCTGATTCGGCTGATAATATTCGTAAGCACAACGATAATTACGCCAACTGTAAAACTCAGTTGTTGCTGATGCGATGGGGAAGTTTGAAGTAGTCGTCATAAACACTCAACAGTCAAAAGTAATAAATTATGTAGGGGCGGGTTTAGCCACTCAAAGGACTTGTCATCAATAAATGAACAACAAAACCCGCCCTAACTTATTGATAACATATCAACAAAACTCCCCCTGATTCAATTGTCGGGGTGTGACACAGTTCGTAGTCAGGGCTTTAGCCTTTGGTTGAGTTGAGCGAAGTCGAAACCAAACCGACAACTCAGTTGTTGCTGACGGGATGGGGAATTTGGAAGTAATCGTCATAAACACTCAACAGTCAAAAGTAATAAATTATGTAGGGGCGGGTTTAGC
>NZ_JBKHHI010000173.1:0-12829 GCF_046539235.1 Coleofasciculus sp. | reverse complement strand
GTCTTATGGCTACGGCGGCAATTCCTTGAACTCAATAATTACCAATCGTCTCAGCCCGATTGTGCCGATAGTAACCAGAACTTCTCTTCCGGAGTAGTTAAGATGAAGAGTGGAAACAGTTCCAACCCTGGTAGGGTAATGCCGTTGTCACTAAACCCCTGTCGTTTAGTCTCCTAGTTTACAGCCTGTTAGGACTCTGCCAAGGTTCGCTCTTACATCGTGTTCGTCGAGTTCCTGCTAGATAATTATGACGACTGTCACTCAATCTCCCTACACCGAAGACCAAATTTCAGCTTGGCTGCGCGGCTTGTGTACCGTGGCTTGGGCTGATGGTCACTTTGATCCCGAAGAAAAAGAGATCGTTTCTCAACTGACTCATGAACTCCTGGTGGTGGATAAAGACCCCCAGTCCGTTGAACAAACTATTTCTGCTGAAGAACTGGCGGCGGTGTTAGGTCACAACCAGCATACCGCCGAGAATTTTATCAGAACGGCTGTCATGGTGGCGATGGCAGATGGTGTCTACTCGGTGAAGGAAGCAGATGTTCTGCAAGAATTCTGCGAAGCGCTAGGACTGCAAATCGAGGCATTGAATGCCCTGCGGCATACCCTTTACGATGGTGAGGGAGCTGATACACTAGATGTTGCCCACCAAGACGCCCAGCAACCGGGAACCTCTCCCCATCCCCATTCGGATATTCTGCATCCTCTACGCAAATGGCTGGACGGTATGGAAGTTCATGACCCACGAGTTGCCCGATTTGTTTGTAATATTATCCCCTCTCAATGTCCGTTTGAACGGGATGTCAACCTATTCGGTCGCAAAGTCGCCCACATTCCGGCAATGTGTAAGCTCAATCCCCTCTATGATCAGTTAGTCGGCTTGCGCTTCCGGGCATTATCCTATCTGGCAGATGAACGGGGCGAAGATGTCTCGAAATATTTTTAGTCATGGTTGATGGTTCATGGTTGATTGTTCATTGTTGATGGTTGATGGTTGATGGTTGATGGTTGATGGTTGATGGTTGATGGTCAAGAGTCATTCATTTAGGTGGCTTCCTCTAGCCAAGCACCAAGCACCAAGGACAAATGACTAATGACTAATGACTAAGGACAAATAATGCAATTTATTGATCAAGCGGAAATTGAAGTAGAAGCCGGAAAGGGTGGCGATGGTATTGTCGCCTTCCGGCGGGAGAAATATGTACCTGCGGGGGGACCTGCGGGGGGAAATGGGGGACGGGGAGGGGATGTGATTTTGGTGGCGGCTGAACACCTGCAAACCTTGCTGGATTTCAAATATGCTCATCGTTTCCAAGCTGACAATGGCGGACGTGGGGGACCGAATAATCGGACGGGTGCTAATGGGCGCGATCGCACGATTCAAGTTCCCTGCGGTACAGTTATCTATGATGCAGATACCCAGGAAATTATCGGGGATTTAGTCCAACCTGGACAAACCTTTTGCGCGGCTAAGGGAGGTAAGGGAGGATTAGGGAACAAGCATTTTTTGAGCAATCGCAATCGCGCCCCTGATTATGCCTTACCCGGACTCCCTGGAGAGTATCGCCGCTTGCGTTTGGAGTTAAAATTACTGGCAGAAGTGGGAATTATTGGTTTACCCAATGCGGGTAAGTCTACCCTAATTGCCGCCCTTTCTGCTGCACGCCCAAAAATTGCCGATTATCCGTTTACAACGTTAGTCCCAAATTTGGGTGTGGTTCGCAAACCCACAGGTGATGGTACAGTGTTTGCCGATATTCCGGGATTAATTGAAGGGGCGCATCTGGGAACCGGCTTAGGGTCTGACTTTCTTCGCCATATCGAACGCACGCGCTTATTATTGCACCTGATTGACGCTACGGCTGATGATCCGATTGGCGATTATCAAACCATTCAAGCCGAGTTACAGGCTTATGGACGGGGATTGTCACAACGTCCTCAAATTCTGGCATTGAATAAGATAGATGCTGTTGATTCAGAGACGGTAGAGCTGCTGGCGACTCAACTCAATCACTTAACCCATGTACCCGTGTTCCAAATTTCCGCCGTGACTCAAAAAGGGTTAGAGTCGCTGTTGCAAACCGTTTGGCAGTCTTTGGAGCAGTTGCAAGATGTAGAGGCGGAAGCGGTTACCAAGGTTTGATAAGTGGTCGGACTTTGATTAAAGTTGACGGTTGAGATTGGGGAACAGGGAATGGAGGGGAGTTGCCTTGGTGTGAAAAGTGCCTTTTATAATACATTTTAGAATTAAATTTGTCAAATAAGTAATCATAATTATTTTTAAAACGAAAATTAAATCCCAGAATTCCGGAATAGGGGGATGAAAGGATGAAGGTAAAATTACACCTTTATCCAAGGTGCTGCTAGTTCGTCTCTGTTGAGCAACGTTTACACCTCTTTACATTCCATGAGATAAATACTCTTTCAATAAAAGAAAAGCCGACCGTAACGTTGATAGCTTTTCTGACAACAGTTGGTGGCAAGGCTTCAGACTCTAGCTAAGAGCTAAAGTCCAAGACGTCTTAGTCAAACATAGCTTTTGGAAAAATAAAAATGGATTTTACCAGCAGACAATTAACGGCTGCGTCAAAATGTCCTATCTAATTTCTAATCAATGTTTTAAATCTGGAGCAAAGTTTATTCCAACTTTATTTAAGTCATCTCGATTATGTTTTTTATGCAAATCATGGCGATAACGCTTGTAGTTTTACTTGGCAAGATGCAATCATAAACAATAAGGAAACTTCGAGATTAAAGCTGGATAATCTCTCAGACAAGAAAACAGCTTGACTATTGACTTGCCACACATTCAATTTTTTTATTTCCATCAGGGCTAGGCATCTCCACAACTCAGTTTAATTTTTTTTGGATATACATTTCATCATGGCTCATTCAAAGGTCATTGGCAAATTATCACTAACGACAGCTCTGGCTACGTTAATTGCCGTATTAAGCAGTCCAGCCGCCCAAGCACTGGTTATTGATTTTGAAGATAATTCGATTAAACCTAATGATAATGAAGATGTTTTCTCCTCGATAACGTCGCAAGATTTCTTGTTCGAGCCGACTCTCCCCCGTGAACAAACTCAGTATGCATTAGCGAATAATGTATTTGAGGCGCATAATGACAGCACCTATTTTGTGATCCGGAACTTAGTAGACAACGACACAGATGAGCCGTTTATAAATCCGGTCATCATGTCTCACGTTAACGGAACTCCATTTTCGTTACTCAGCTTAGACTTAGCCGAATGGGGAGAACCCCATGATCAAGCCAAAATGGTTGAATTAACTGGCTTTTTAGCCGGAGGCGGTTCGATTACAACAATGATTTCCTTTGATGGTGTTACCGATGGAAGTGGACCTCTAGAGGATTTTCAAACCGTAACCTTTGACCAGCAGTGGAGTAACTTGAGTAGTGTTGAGTTTAAAGGGATAGATGCACCTGTTTCTGATGATCCCAGCGAAGAACCTGGCTTTCAGGTTAATAGCTTTGCTGTTGATAATATTGAGGTAAGAGAAGCGTTTGAAGAACCCCACACGGAAGTTCCCGAACCTGCTTCTATTCTCGGTATCTTTGCTCTGGGAGTGGTAGGTTTGGGTTCTAGCTTGACGAAAAAAATAACTCAGCGTTAACTAATCCGAAATACTGATATAGATTAGCTTTGTAGTGAGGGAACCTCAGCCCTCTTCAGCTAGGCATTAGAGTACTAAAGTACTCACTACAAACAAAGCCCTATTTTAGCTGAGTCATACGACTAGGGGCGTGGATCGATTCCTTTGTAAGCGATGATAAAGTTAATCGCTAAGTAGGGTTGCAGGTTATTGTGGGCGTTGTTCTCGTTACTACCGATACTAGAAATACAGTCCATTTCCACGAAATCAGTAGCTCCAGTAGCATAGATGCTACTTCTCGGTTTCGACAAAATAGCACCACTCGGACGAGTTTCGTTGGAGTCAGCATTCGTCGCTTTTAATTTCAGTTGAATTTCTGGTAAGTTCGCTTGAGTTAATTCAACCTGCTCTGATCCACTTTTATCACCCAAGCCATAGGAGTTACGAGCATTATCACTATTTCCGGCCATCGGGTTTATCCCCAGAGGAACGCGACCTCTCAAATCAGGAACGCGAAAAGTATTTTGTGTTGGATCACCAGGCTGATTGTACTTTCCTGCCAAGATTGAAGCCAGAATGTCGTTTTCGTCACTTATTATGTCATGTAGTGTACCATCGCAAAGATACCAACCATCGGGGGCAAAATCAAAGGCGACCATGGCAATTTGACCGATAAAGGGTGTTGTCATAATAAATTCCTCAAGTTTTCCATAAGGTAACGTTGCGCTAAAACTTCCCTCTGCTTCCTGTAGCCCTAACAAAAAGGCGGGAAATGATGTAATCATTCTTGGGGTTCAGGACTCCATTAGTTTTCTTTAGAGCTTAATGACATAGTAATGTAGCCAAACTTGACCAAACCGTCAAGAAATTTTTGTGACAAAGTTTAAGATTTAACGCTATCAACGTGGCGTCGATATTTTTATTTTTTTAAAGAAAATTTGTCAAACTAGAGTTAGCAAGTAAAACTCCTGAAGATAACTGAGTTTCGCCATACCCTGTCTCTGTAGACTGGAGGGAAATAGCAAGCGGTAAGTCCTGAGCCATTATTTTTGAGACGAGAATATAAAGTATGCTGGATTTGGCAAGTTATACCGAATTGGGGAACCAGCGATGAAACCTATCCCATTGTGCATTCGCTGCTTGTGTATCGGTGTTGTCCTCACCGGGGTAATGCCCTACCTAAATTTTCCCGAAACAGGACGGTTTCCTAAGCGCGATCGCACCTTACAATCAGGGATAGCTTGGCTGGACTCGGTTCCCCCAGCCCAGGCTCAATCCATTACCCCAGCCGCCGATGGTACTGGCACCGTTGTCACCCCAGAGGGAAACCGCTTGGATATCCACGGTGGAACACTTTCGGGAGATGGCGAAAATCTCTTCCATAGCTTTGAGCAATTTGGACTCTCCCCCGATCAAATTGCCAACTTTATCTCCGATCCCCAAATTCGCAACATTCTGGGACGGGTGGTTGGCACAGATACCTCTATGATTAATGGTCTAATTCAGGTCACTGGCGGAAATTCTAATCTATTCTTAATGAATCCGGCGGGGATCATTTTTGGCACTGATGCCCAACTTAATGTTCCGGCGGCATTTACCGCAACCACGGCGATGGGGATTGGCTTTGGTGCTGAGAATTGGTTTAATGCCTTCGGTGAGACTAATTATCAAAATTTAATTGGGACTCCGACAACCTTGGCGTTTGACTTGGCTGAATCAGCAGCGATTATTAATCACGGCAATCTAGAGGTAGGAGAAGGTCAAACTTTAACCTTAGCGGGTGGTAGTATTACCAACACAGGGCAATTGACAGCACCAGGAGGAAACGTGGCGATCGCGGCTGTACCGGGCGAGAATTTGCTCAGAATCAGTCAACCGGGAAGCCCCCTCACGTTAGAGATTACACCCCCTCGCTCCGCCACTGGGGAGCAATTGCCAATTAATCCCCTCGATTTACCTGTTTTACTGACGGGGAATAGCGGTCAAGTTGTTAACGTTGGGCAAGTATCAACCACCGACGCGACAAATCAGGGGGGCGCAATTCATGTTGTTGGTTCTAGGGTGGATAATCTAGGTTCTATGAGGGCTGATGGGGCGAATGGGGGTAATATTCAGGTTCAAACTGATCATTTCCTGGACAAGGGACAACTGAGTGCAACCGGGAACCAGGGAAATGGTGGGGAAATTCAGGTTAATTCTACAGGCACAGTCATTCAAACCGCTAGCGCAACAATCCGGGCAAATGGTTCTCAACAGGGAGGGGTAATTGAATTTAAGGGGAATGCTGATACAGTTTTAACCACTTCAGGAGACATTGAGGCGACAGGAGAAGTGGGCGGTACAGTCCATTTATTTGCGGAGACGGTTCAGTTATTGGCGACTGATATTGATGTTAGTGGTAACAGTGGCGGTGGAGAGATTTTAGTCGGTGGTGATTTTCAGGGACAAACGTCAAATGCCATTAATGCCCAAAATACAATCGTCAATCATAGCAGTCGTTTAAACGCCAACGCCCTGACCACTGGTAACGGAGGACGGGCGATTGTTTGGTCTGACCAACACAGTCAATTTTCCGGTACGATTCAGGCGCAAGGTGGTGCAATTAGCGGTAACGGCGGTTTGGTGGAAGTATCAGGTAAAAATACGCTCTCGATGACAGGTCTTGTTGATGTGGGGGCGGTTAACGGATTAGCTGGGACACTGTTACTCGATCCAAAAAATATCATAATTGACGATAGTGTAGGCGCTATTCCCCAGTTTGACCTTGTTGATCCGAATTCGGGCAATGGCGCCGAGTTTGGCGATACCATTGCGCCATTGAGTACGGGGAATGTAGTCGTTACCAAGCCCGAAGATAACTTGGGTGGGGATAATGCGGGTGCGGTTTACCTGTTCGATGGTTCAACTGGCGCATTACTTCGCATGCTGATGGGTCAGGAAAATGACCAGGTAGGGAGTGGTGGTGTTACAGCCCTAAGTAATGGGAATTTCGTAGTCGCTAGTCCGCAGTGGGATAATCGGGTGACAGGGGCGACAAATGCTGGGGCGGTGACGTGGGGTGATGGCACAACCGGAATTTCGGCAGAGGTTAACGCAACTAACAGTTTAGTTGGCACTCAGACGGATGATCAAGTGGGGAGTGGTGGTGTTACAGGCTTAAGTAATGGAAATTACGTGGTCGTTAGTCCAAGGTGGGACAATGACGTTACAGGGGTTATAGATGTAGGGGCGGTGACGTGGGGTGATGGCACAACTCAGACTATTGGAGAGGTGAATGCGACTAACAGTTTAGTTGGCACTCAGCTTCGAGACAGAGTTGGTAGTCGTGGTGTTACGGCTCTCAAAAATAATGGCAATTATGTAGTCAACTCCCCGTTTTGGGGCGACAGTCAGGGGGCAGTAACTTGGGGTGATGGCACGACTGGGACGACTCAAGGACCAGTGGATGCGAGCAATAGCTTAATTGGTAGCGAAGATAATCTTGTCGGATTGGTCGAAAATGGTTTTGACGGTGTAACTGCGCTGGAAAACGGAAATTATGTCGTCAACAGTCCCTTTTGGGATGAACCCAATACAACTAGACCTGATGATCCCACAAGTCTAAATACAAATGAAGGAGCCATCACCTGGGGTGATGGTGTGACGGGGACGACAGGAGTTGTACGTGCGAATAACAGTTTGATTGGTACTCAGACTGATGATCAGATCGGTAGTGCTGGTGTTACAGCGCTGACTAATGGTAATTATGTTGTCAGTAGCCCCCTGTGGAACAATGGGGCAGTTCAGGATGTGGGAGCAGTCACCTGGGTTGATGCTATTAACGGTTTGACCACGGGTTCAGTAAGACTAGATAACAGTATAGTCGGTAACCTTGCCCAAGATCGCATCGGTAGTGGTGGTGTTACCGCCCTGACTAACGGGAATTATGTGATTAGCAGTCCGAACTGGAACGATAACAGAGGAGCGGTGACTTGGCGGGATGGTACTTTGCCAACAAGCAATGAGCAGGTTCTTGCGATCAATAGCTTAGTCGGAAGTAGATCAGGTGATCAAGTTGGTAATGGTGTCCCCCCGATGGGCTTTGTTCCTTCTCCGAGGATTGAAGGTGTTATTGCGCTTGCCAATGGCAATTATGTTGTCAGCAGCCCTGACTGGAATAATAATCAGGGCGCTGTCACTTGGAGCGATGGCACAACTGAGATTATTGGTGTGGTGAGTGAGACTAACAGTTTGGTTGGAACTCCAGCCTCCTTTGATCGGATAGGTAGTGGTGGTGTTGTTGAATTAAACACTAGCAATTATTTGGTCAGTAGCCCCAACTGGGATAATCAAGAAACCGATATTGGGGCAGTGACTTGGGTGGATGGGAGTAATGGAAAAACCTGGGATGGCACGAATAGTATCAGCGATAAAAATAGCATTATTGGTCGTCAGTCGAATTCCGGTTTAGGTACAGTTGTTAATCACCCAGTTGATCAGACGTTTTTAGTCCAATTTGCCAATGAAGGTAGTGGTCGAGTAACCGTTGGCGTTCCCACAGATATAACATTTGCTAATGTCCCCGGTGCTTCGGTAACATTCTCTCCCACCTTTTTACAACGCACCCTGAATACGGGGACAGCCGTTGTGCTGCAAGCCAATAATGATATTACTCTCAAGAGTCGCCTGGATATTGATAATTCTAGCGGCAATGGCGGAAACCTCACGTTTCAAGCCGGACGCAGTATTTTTATTAACGAAAACATCACGACAGATAACGGGAATTTAACGTTAATTGCCAACGAAACTCTGGCAAATGGAGTGGTTGATGTCCAGCGGGATATGGGCAACGCGGACATCGTATTGGCAAATGGAATAGAACTGGATACAGGTGAGGGAGATATTAATATTACCCTGAATACAGGTGAGGGGTTAACCAATAATCAAAGCGGTAATATTACTCTAGACGGTAATATCAATACAAATCACCTGACGATTGAACATAAGGGGTTAAGTGGCGAGGTAACTATCGCACAAACCGCTAACTTTGACTTGATGGGCAATCTCACGATCTCTAGTCGTACCTTGACTCTCCCGGAAACTATCGAACTTAACCTGGAGGGCGGATTACAATTAAATATCACCGAAGCGGTGGAGTTGGCGGGTCAAATTACGACGAACGGTAGCCTGGAGTTGAATGCACCAATTACTCTAACTGGCGATACTGTCTTTAATACAGGTGGTGCAGGTACTATTCTGTTTAACAACACGCTTGACGGTAATCATAACCTCGAACTGTCTGCTGGCACGAATAGGATTACCTTTGACAATCTCGTTGGCAAGAGTACCCAACTGGATAACCTGACGATTAATGGGGGTTTCAATCTCGCCACTACGATTAAATTAACTGGAGGATTTGTGCAAAATGGCACAAATCCAGTGAATTTGGCTGGGACAATTACCACAACAACTGGCACGATTGATTTAAATGGTGCGGTTACGCTGACGGGTGATAGTCGTCTGAATACGAGTGCGGGTGATATCCGTTTTCTCAATCCAATTAATGGTAGTAATGGAACGGAAAGCCTAAACCTAAGCGCGGAAACGGGTACGATTCAATTACCCGAAACAATAGGGAGTACAACCCCAATTGGCAATCTAACAATTCTCAGTAATAATCTGGATATCCCGACAACAACCCGGATTAATCTCACGGACAATTTTCAACTCAATGGTGCTAATCCGCTGAATTTCGCGGGTGAGGTGGCAACAGCGAATGGTACGATTGAATTTAATGCTCCAACTATACTAAATGGCGATACATTCCTGAGGACAAATGGCGGTGATATCCGGTTTAATAATAGGCTCAACGGTAACGGTAGTTTGGCTAATCTAAACCTAGCGGCGGCGGGAATGGGGAATATCTCATTTACAGATAGTGTGGGTGAAACGATTCCACTGGGTAATCTAACTATTTTTAATGCTAATAACCTCACGGCGAATGATTTGATTCGGGCGGCTAGTCTGAAGCATACGACAGGAATTGGCACAATTAATCTGCAAGATGTGCAAACCTCTGGGGGTGCGGTTGAACTGACAACTGAAAATAATCTAACTACGGCTAATATTACGACGGCTGGCGGTGATATTCATCTCACCAGTAATCAGGATCGGGTGAATAGTGGTAACCTCAATTCTTCGGCGGCGACGGGTGGTGATATTGTGGTCGATGCTGAGGTAAGTATTGATGCTGGGGAAATTAATTCCAGTGGCAATATCGGTGATGGCGGTAATGTTACGCTTGATCCCCGTGACTATATTCGGGTTAGTTCAATCAATTCCCAGGGGGGAAGTAATGGTAGAGGGGGCAATGTCGAGATAGAGAGCGATCGCGTATTTCGGGCAACGGGTAGTTTTTCTGACAATGGTAGGGATACTAGCATTTCTACGGCTGGTGGAAATGGTGGCGGTGATATCACGATTCGTCATGGGGGAGACGGAATTATCCCCTTTGATGTGGGAGATGCCACAATTAACGGCACAGCTGCTGCCATTACCAGTGGTGAGTTTACCATCGCCCCTTTCCAATCCTTTCCCTTTACCCACACTGAAGGTAATATTCAGATTATTAGCGTTGACGAAACCAATGATATCCCCGTTAACCCGGTTGATTTAACCTCCGCCGATGCCAATCAAAGTCAATCCCCGATTGAAAAGGACGAATCTGGGGTGATGGAGATTGATAACTTATTTAGTCGCGATTATGAGGAATATTTTGGCAGGGCGAAACGGGCGGGGATTACCTTAGAACAAGCCCAAGAAATCTTACGCGATAATGAAGCGGCGACAGGGGTGAAGTCGGCGGTGATTTATGTGGTATTTGCGCCGCAAACAATTAGCGCTGTGCCTGAAGGTGTAGATGTTACGCCCAATAATACCAGTTTATTGCGATCGCTAACCCCGCAACCGAGCGATCGCTTGGAGTTAATTCTGATCTGTGCAGATGGACAACCTATCCGGCGATCGGTTAATATAACCAGAGCGGAAGTCCTGAACATGGCAGATCAATTTCGCCGCACTGTAACCAATGTAATCGATGACCAGAACTATCTGTCATCGGCTTACCGGATGTATCAATGGTTAATTAAACCCATCACCGCTGATTTAGCCGCCCAAGACATCAAGTATCTGGGATTTGTGATGGATACCGGGTTGCGTTCCATACCCATTGCCGCTTTGTATGATGGTGAGCAGTTTATCATTGAAAACTATAGTGTCGGCTTAATGCCTAGCCTCAGTCTCACCGATACTCGTTATCAAGATGTCACAGATGATTCGGTGTTGGCAATGGGGGCTTCAAAATTTCGGGATAAGGCATCTTTACCTGGTGTTCCCATTGAGTTACAGGTGATTGCGGATCAAGTTTGGCAAGGTGAATCCTTTCTGAATGAAGAGTTTACCTTAGATAATCTCAAGCAAGCACGCCGAAAAGCGGCGTATGGTATTGTGCATTTAGCCACCCATGCCGAATTTCAAGCTGGAAAACCTGCAAACTCCTACATCCAATTATGGGACAATAAACTCAGGCTGAATCAGATGTGGCAGTTAGATTGGCATAAACCGACGGTGGAATTGTTGGTTTTAAGTGCTTGTCGCACGGCGTTAGGGGATGAGGAAGCCGAGTTAGGGTTTACAGGGTTAGCTGTACAAGCCGGGGTTAAGTCAGCTTTGGGTAGTCTCTGGTATGTTAGCGATGAGGGGACACTGGGACTAATGACCACATTTTATGAGAACCTTAAACAAAGTTCCACCAAAGCCGAAGCCTTGCGAAAGGCACAACTAGCGCTGCTTAGAGGTGAAGTGAAACGACAAGGCGATCGCTTAATTACGACGAAGAGTAGTATTCCCTTACCCCTTGATTTTCCGGCGTCGATTAACCAAAACTACAGCCATCCTTATTTTTGGAGTTCCTTTACCTTAATTGGTAATCCTTGGTAATAAGGGAACAGGGAACACCTCGACTTCGCTCGGTGTGTCACAGGGAACAGGCAATTGTAGATACTAGATGTTGGATAGCTGATCATGACTGTGGTGAATAGTGTAACCTACAGATAGTTTTGATAACTTGTAGCAACTGAATTGACTGCTCTGGGCGAATTAGGCTAAGTTCTGGAAAAAGTTGATATGTGGGTGGGTTTCCTGGCTGGATATAGATAAACTGATAATCAAGTCCATTCGTCGTCAGTCCCCAAATTCCTACTTGAGACTCTAGGCGTTGATAGGCATAAGTCAGCAGTTGTGGTAACCCTTCTAAAGCATTAACTGTAATATTTTTGGTTTCAATCATAGAGATAAGTTGACAGGGCAATCTCTATTTATTAAGATTTGTTAATATAGCTATAAAACTGTTGACAAACAAAGAAAAATATTCATGTCTAGCGCTGAAACCCTAACCCGATCCAACCCACAAGCCCCATCCTGGCAAATCAAGTTACTCTATGATGGTGAGTGTCCCTTGTGTCTACGAGAAGTTAACTTTCTCCAAGAACGGGATGCGGGTCGAGGATTAGTGGAATTTGTCGATATTGCCGATGAATCCTATAATCCTGAAGACAATAGCGGGATTGATTATGAAACGGCAATGGGACGCATTCATGCAATATTACCAGATGGTAAAATTATCAAAGATATTGAAGTATTTCGTACTGTCTACGAGATTCTAGGGATGGGTTGGATATATGCCCCAACTCGTATACCTATCCTCAATGGTTTAGCCAATCAAATTTATACTATCTGGGCAAACTTACGCCTCAAACTGACAGGACGTCCCAGTCTAGCCACCTTAGTTGCCCAACGTCAACAGGGTTTAGAGTGTCAAGATGAGCAAAAATGTCGCCGATAACGTTAATCTTAATCTTAATGTCAATGGCACTGAAATAAGCATGTTAAGCATGTTGGGATTGCCGAAACCCTTGATATCCTGTATGGTGGGCAGTACCCACCAGCCAAAATTTCAGTACCATTAATCTGAATGTAGAAATGTGCCATGGCACGCCTGTTATTGGATAGTGGCGTGGCACAGCTAAAATGGTGGAATAAATTTTACCATTGAAGTGGACGCACGCTATGCGCCCCTACGGTTTCCGGGCGTAATTCTAATTTATCAAATAAGGGTATTGTAGGGGCGGGTTTAGGGAATCTGTAGGGGCGGGTTTAGGGAATCTGTAGGGGC
>NZ_JBKHHI010000172.1:0-12912 GCF_046539235.1 Coleofasciculus sp. | reverse complement strand
GTTTTCCTTAGACAAGTCAGATATTTCGTTTCCTAAACTACGGATACAGCATGGAAATCTTGATCCCCAGGCAATCACAGTGTTATTTATCTTTGACATACTCATTGGTGCTTCGTCTCCTGTAGAACCGATAGAGTATTACACGTCCAAGGCGGAAGGAACAACCTATGCTTACGGAGGAAGATACGGCACAGAACGCGAAAGTATCTGGGATTATCGTGTTGATGCAACGGAGTATGTAAAGAACCTGCAAGAGGATTCGGATGTCGATCATTATACGTTGTGGGATTACAGTACACTTGACGACCTAGATTACCGAGTATTTTTGCAGATTGGTCAGCGACAGGGAGATTACCTGCCAGGAAAACTCTATCTGTGCGTACCGAAAATGGCAACCGAGATTCAGGGTACTTTTAACGCTAAACTATCACTGGGTAGCGGAACGTTTGTAGGTGACTGAACATTCAGTACCTTTTCCTTAAGCTGTCATGCATTTAAATTGGGTATTAGTAGCGACCAAGATGCAAAGCCTGCGGCATGGCTTCGCTAAACGCACTACCATCCTTTCGCTATTATTGACATTAAGATTTAAATGCCGAACAGCTTATCACCATATAGCAGTAGACAAATCTGTTAGGATCAACACAATTCCTGAAGACGTTCCGCCGGAACGTCTCTACAAATCAATACTGTCCTAACACTACTGGCGACAGCTATAAATACGGCAAAGCCAATTGTGAAGGCGAGAATTCCTTGATTGAACGAATGACGAATGACAAATGACGAATGACAAATGACAGTTTACCATTGGCCCGCTAAAGCCGCCCGACACCGTTCACAAATCGTGGGATGCTCGATAATTTTACCCACAAAAGGTGAATAATTCCAGCAGCGATCGCACTTTTCGCCTTCAGCTTTGACAACCCCCACCCAGACGTGTTCTGACTGACTGTGATAGTCAGCATTTTCAATCGCATCCGGGGACTCTAATACCTCAACTTGGGAGGCTAAAAACAGATAGCGCAACTCATCCACCCCGTTACTGAGAACCATAAACCGTTCCCCTAGAATTCTGGGTTGGGGTTGGGGTTGGGGTTGTACTGGCGCTGGGGGTTCGACGGCGGGTTCAGTCGTCGCAGGTTCCGGTTGGGGAGAACCTTCACCCAATACCTCAGTTTTTAGCGATCGCGCTTTCTGGGCTAATTCTTGCCGATTGGGGGCGCGGAGTAAATAGCGATTGACAAACCATGCACTGTAGCCAATCCCCACCAGTTGCAACATATCAGCCAATAAGGGTAAACGTGCGATCGAATCTAATACCGTTGCGGTTACTTTTAAGGTAATCGGTATCGCCACCACTACCCCCACCGTTAACCATACGCGCTGATTTTCACTGAAAACCTGGCGTAGCGTCACCAATACATTAGACAGAATTTGGTTAAAGTTCCACTCTTGTGCTTCTGTCTGTGAGGACAGCATTTCTGAAGCTAATGCTGCTTCGGGTTCCTGTTCCATCATCATCAGTTCCGGTTTCGGGGTTTGCAACCACAGGCGCGGAATCCCACTGGGGTTTAATTTCCGCAACTGTTGGCGTAATTGAGCATCAGGGACATAGAGCAACACTTTCGCTTCTAAAGAAGAGCCTATCATCTTCTCTGTCCTGGCTTGCTCTAAAACCTTATTCACCTCAGTGCGGATATTCCGTAACCTTGTCCATTTCTCCACCAATTCTGGCTTTTTCCAGGTTTCATCTAACTGCACCCATCCTGACTCAAACACTGATTTATAGGGAGTCGGATAAGGCAGATATTGCCAGATATCTTCTGCTGTATGGCATAATACAGGCGCAATGGATCGAGCTAAATTTTCCAGTGCGATCGCTAATACCGTCTGACAACTGCGCCGTCGTACCGAATCTGGATGACTGATATACAGACGATCTTTCGCAATATCTAAATAAAAGTTAGACAAATCCACCACACAGAAATTCTGCACCGTTTGGAAGAAACGGAAAAACTGATAACTTTCAAACGCCTCAGTCACCTCACCAAACACCTCCGTTATCCGGTGCAGCATATAACGGTCTAATTCCGGTAACTGTTCATACGCCACCGCATTTTTAGCAGGGTCAAAATCATGCAGATTCCCCAATAAAAATCGCGCCGTATTGCGAATCTTGCGATAAATATCGGAAAGCTGTTTGAGTATTCCTTGACCAATAGGGACATCGACTGAGTAGTCCACAGACGACACCCATAGCCGCAGCATATCCGCCCCATAAGGCGGTTCCTGTTTATGATTCTTCCCCCCTTCAATAATCGTCGCGGGGTCTACCACATTGCCCACAGATTTGCTCATTTTACGCCCTTGTTCATCCAGAACAAAGCCGTGGGTTAATACTGATTTATAGGGCGCACAACCATTTGTTGCCACACTGGTGAGGATACTGGATTGGAACCAACCCCGATGTTGATCTGACCCTTCCAGGTACATATCGACAGGGTAGGATAATTCCTCACGTTCTTGCACAACTCCCGCCCAAGACGAACCGGAATCAAACCAGACATCCATCGTATCGGTGCCTTTGCGGTAGGTGCGACCATTATTTCGGTAGGATTCGGGTAATAAGTCCGTCACCGACAATTCCCACCACGCATCGGACCCTTTTTCGGCAATAATCCCTTGTACGTGGGCGATGGTTTCTTCTGTCAGTAGAGGTTCATTCGTCTCCTGATCATAAAACACCGGAATCGGTACACCCCAACTCCGTTGGCGGGAGATACACCAATCGGAACGTTCCGACACCATAGCGGTAATCCGGTTTTCACCTTGGGAAGGAATCCAATCAACGGATTGAATTGCTTTCATCACTTCTTCCCGGAAACCATCCACCGACGCAAACCATTGTTCCGTCGCCCGGAAGATAGTTGGTTCTTTAGTGCGCCAATCGTAGGGATATTTATGGACGTAGTTTTCTTCTTTAAGGAACGAACCCGCCTCTTTCAGGGCGTCAATCACCGCCGGATTCGCATTCCGCAGCACATTTAACCCAGCAAAGGGTCCAGCTTCGGTGGTAAAATCTCCATTTCCATCTACAGGAGAGATAATCGGTAAATTGTAGCGCTGACCGACGATATAATCCTCTTGACCATGACCGGGTGCAGTATGAACTAATCCCGTACCTGATTCGGTGGTAATATAATCGCCACCAATCACAATCGGACTTTCCCGGTCAAAGAGGGGATGGCGATAGGTACACTGGTCTAATTCTTCTCCTTTCAGGGTAGTTTTGACGGTTAGATCTTTATCCAAGGTTTGAGAAAGGCGTTCGACTAATTCCGCCGCCACGATTAAGTATTTAAACCCTTCGGCTTCCGTGTCTGAGTCGGCTGATGCTTCTGCGTCTGCGGATTCCTCGTCTGGCGTTGGCGCAAATCCTTTTGCCTTTGTTTTATTCGACTTAGAGGATTTTTCCGCCTCCTGACTGGCTGATTTCCCTGACACTTCTACAACCGCGTAGGTGAGTTCGGGATTCACCGCCACGGCTAAGTTACCGGGAATTGTCCAGGGGGTGGTTGTCCAGATGGCGACACCCAAATCCACTAAATAGGGTTTTAGCCTAGCTTCCACAGATTCTGTGGCTTTGGTCAGGGGAAACGCCGCATAAAGACTGCGGGAGGTATGTCCTTCTGGATATTCTAACTCCGCTTCTGCCAAGGCGGTTTGGGAACTGGGACTCCAATGAACGGGCTTCATTCCCCGATAGATATACCCTTTTAGCACCATCTGACCGAATACGCCTATTTGAGCGGCTTCGTATTCGGGGGTTAAGGTCAGGTAA
Organism: Coleofasciculus sp.; assembly: GCF_046539235.1. Classification (GTDB taxonomy): domain Bacteria; phylum Cyanobacteriota; class Cyanobacteriia; order Cyanobacteriales; family Coleofasciculaceae; genus Coleofasciculus. The sequence continues at coordinate 9,071 of NZ_JBKHHI010000172.1, read as the reverse complement.
GGGTGATCCCAGTCTCCCCATACACCATACCGTTTAAAGCCTTGACGTTGCTGGTCAACCGTTTTCAAGGCAAAGTTTCGGGCTTTGCGCCGCAGTTTTATCGGGGTTAGGGCTTGGCGTTCTTCGGCGTCCATGGCTTGCAGGACTTTCAGTTCAATCGGCAAGCCGTGGCAATCCCAGCCAGGAATGTAGCGAACTTTATACCCTTGCAGCAGCTTATATTTATTGATGATATCTTTAAGAATTTTATTTAGGGCGTGTCCCATATGCAGCGCCCCATTCGCGTAGGGGGGACCATCATGCAGGATGAAACTATCACCGGGATTCGTCTGTGACAGTCGCTGATAAATTTGTTGGTCTTGCCAAAATTGTTGGAGTTCCGGTTCCCGTTTGACCGCGTTTGCCCGCATACTAAATTCAGTTTGGGGCAGATTTACGGTGTCTTTGTAGGATTTAGCTTCTGTCACAGTTCGACCTGTTGGTTAGTGGTTGTACGTCTAGGGGAGTTGGGATGAGTCCCCATGATCCCTTTTTACAATAAGCAGCTTGATCTATCCCTACATTATGGGTGAGAATTTGCCATCCTTTCAACTTTACTGGGGAGGATTTTCTGAACCTGGGGATACTTCGCCAGGAGAGGTGCGGGATTTTGGGTCACCCTCACCTATGGGTTCAGCCAGGGGCGATAGTTGCGATTCTGGGGCAATTTCTTCGACGGGGATTTCCTTTGGGGATTTAGTTTCCGCCGATTGTTTCGCCGTTTCTACCAGTTCGGGTTCAGGCGGATGCGGGTGCGTGGGTTGTGCTTCCTCGTTCTGAGGGAGTTGTTGATTTTGGGGCTGATTTTCGGTGCCTTTGTTGGATTTAGCGTCTGTCACAGTTCAATCTGTTGGTTAGTGGTTGTACTTATGGGGGAGTTGGGATTATTCCCGACTATCCCTTCTTGATTTATCCCTACATTAGTGAGAATTCGCCATGGTTTCAACTTGACTGGGGAGGATTTTCTGAACCTGGGGATGATTCGCCAGAAGATGGGCGGGATTTGGGGTCACCCTCACCTATCTGTTCAGCGGGGGGCGATAGTTGCGATTCTGGCGCAATTTCTTCGACGGGGATTTCTTGGGATTCTGAGGATTCAGGTTCAGCCGATTGGTTCGCCGCGTCTATCCGTTCGGGTTCCGGCGGATTCGGACGTATGAGTTGTTTGGAGTCGGAGGGTTGAGTCCCCTCGGCTGTTGGTTTCTCTGGGGTTTCTGGGGGTTGGGCTTCCTGGTTCTGCGGGAGTTCTGGTTTAGGTGGCTGTGGTTGTTCCCCTAAGGTACTGTCAACGCTTGAGGTTTCCTCTGAGGTTTCTGGGGGTTGGGCTTCCTCAGATTCGGCTGTTTCTTCTGTACCCTGACTCGGAGTTGGGGACTCCTTGAGTGGGGTGTCTGGCTGACTGGATTCAGAGATTTCTGGTTCGGGTGAAGTGGAAATATCCTCTGATACTGTCTCAGGTTCCTTGGTTTTAGCGGGTTTTGCCTTACCTTTGCCCAAGAGATTATTGAAGAAGCCACTAATTCCTTGGCGTTGTTTGGGTTGTTTCTGGGCGGGTTCTGCGGGTTTCTCTTCTGTAGGTGTCTCGGTTAATGTCTGTGCTTCTGCGGGTTTCTCTTCTGTAGGTGTCTCGGTTAACGTCTGTTCTTCTAGGGGTGTCTCGGCTACAGGTGTCTCGGTTAACGTCCATTCTTCTAGGGGTGTCTGGGTTGGAGACTCGTCTGGGGCAAATTCCCCTATCTGTTCTGGCGGCGTTGTTTCCTCAGGGGGTTCCTCTACCCGTTCAGTTGGCGTTGTTTCTACTGTTTCCGTGACTTCAGCCGGTTCAGTGATATCCGCCATTACGGGTTCCTCTAGGGTTTCCTCTGGGGTTTCCTCTCTTACCTCTGTGGGAGAGGCGACGGGGACATCGCTTTCTTCCGATGGCGGTTGCACTTCCTCAGTTATCTCTGTAACTGTTCCAGGGAAGGGTTCTCCCATTTCCGTTTTGGCTGGGGCGATTTCCGTCTCTGGCGTCGCTGGTTCCGTCACGAGTTCCGGTTCAGTCACGACTGGGGTTGGTGTAACGGGTTTTCTACGGAACACCCGGGCGACGGGTTGAACCACTAGGTTTTTTGCCAATTGGAACATCCCAGAACTGGCTATTTTTTCCTGAACTTGGGGCGAAATTTCGGTTTGGGCTTCAGGTAAAGCCAACTGTCGCCGCAGCATCAGAGTTTGCCAGCCTAACCAGCCCAATAGGGATACACTGGCGATTTGACTCAGGAGTACCGCCCCGGTAATCCGTCCGGCGCACACCCACAAGACGAGGGCGTAGAAAAATCCGACACCACTCCAGAGGAAGTCGCTTTTGCGGTGGACTTCGGGAAAAAAGAATGCTGCCATGTAATAGGCAAAGCTACCAAGACCGATAACCAACGCGAGGACGTATGGCAACATTAGGCGGATACTCCTTGAAACAGACGTTCATCATTGTAGAGGGTATAGGGTTAGAGGAACCCTTAACTCTATCCTTATTATTTTCAGCAGGTCGAGTGCGATCGCGCCAAGTCCATTGTAACGAGATGTTACAAGCTCCCGTTTATTTACCACCTTGTCAGGGCGTCTCGTCTTGCGCCCGATTCCCATCCCATCGCTGACGACAAACACATGGTACTGACTGGTATGCTGGTGGGTTGAGCGAAGTCGAAACCCACCCTACTATCGGCATTTTCTGGTTGACAATCTTTGCCCATCATACATGGCTATTTGGGCTAAAATAAGTGTTCAAAGGAATGTTGTTCAAGGAAAGACCCTATGGCTAATTATAACGAGGTACTCCATCTATCGGGCAGCCTCACTCTTGATGAGAAAATGCAATTAATTGAAGCGTTGTCAAGGTTGATTCGCCAACAAATTAACCTATCTCAGGAAACGCCCTCATCAATCGAGAATACCAATGTTGACTCTGATCCGTTGGTGGGACTATTTGCTAGTACGAGTGATCTTGCCATTCGTTCAGAAGAAATACTGCAACAAGAGATTACTGAAAAATCGGGGTGGACATGGAAAGAATCTCAGCCGTAGCTGATACGGGGTTTGTTGTTGCCCTGTTGAATCGCTTAGATACGATGCATAGAAGTGTGACGACGATTTATTCACGCAAAACATCGGCAATTTTATTACCACAAACCGTATTGGCAGAAGTGGCTTATTTAGTTGGGCGTAATGCGGGAATAACAACGGTAGTCAGTTTTTTACGAGGACTATCTGCCAGTCGATTTCGTTTAGTTGCCTTGACCGATCAAGACATAGAAAGGGTAGCAGAAATATTGGCAGAGTATGCAGATAGTCGGATTGATTTTGTGGATGCAAGTGTTATGGCTGTAGCCGAACGCTTTGGAAGTACAAAAATATTAACATTGGATCAGCGTGACTTTAGATTATTTCGACCTCGACATTGTGAAAGTTTTGAAATTATCCCCTGAATCAAATAGAATGACCTGAAGCCAGATGTTACGAATACATCTGGCGAGATTCTTCCCTTCAGTCTCCAATGACAGGTTAAAATAGTTTGTAGTAGGCACTTTAGTGCCTTATACTGTCCGATGTGTCGGTATCGACATGATGTTTTTTTAACGCAGAGGACGCAGAGGAAAACGCAGAGGTACGCAGAGGAATTGGCAGTATTGAGGGGAATTTGTCAAGGTTGGAAGAAGTAGGTGGAAATTATATGATAGGTGGTTTATCTGTTCAATTGTTTCTCATGGGTGCTGAGGCTGGCGCTTGATGGAGGCGCGGATAATTCGCCATAGACTCCATTGAAGCTTCAATAGAGTCTTGATATTGTCCTAGGAAATTATAAGTATTACCTAAATTTCCTAATGCATTAGCTATACCTCTGCGATTACCTATTTCTCGTTGAATCGCTAAAGATTGCTGAAAATATTTTATTGCTTTTGTATATTGCCCAAGGCAATGATAAACAATCCCAAAATTATCTAGAGTAACAGCAAGACTATTACGATCACCAATTTCTTCACAAATCACCATAGCTTTCTGATAATATTCAATCGACCGTTGGTATTCTCCTAAGCAACTATAAGTATTACCCAAGCCGACGAAGGTCTCTGCCATACCACAGCGATCGCCTATTTCATGTTTGATTTCAAAAGCTTGTTGATAGTATTCAATTGAGTGTTGGTATTCTCCTAGGAAATGGTAAACAGCGCCTAAATTGGATAAAGAACTAGCAATTCCACTGCGATTTCCTATTTCCTGACGAATCAATAATGACTGTTTATGATAGTCTATTGCTTTTTTATATTCTCCTAAAGAACTGCAAACACAGCCTAAATTATCCAAAGAACTAGCAATTCCACTTTGATCACCAATCTCTTTCAATATAGCTAAAGATTTTTTATCGTATTCAATTACCTGTTTATAGTCTGCCATTGAAAAATAAACATTACCTAAATTTATCAGGAGCTTTTTACTGTTAATGTGATCGCCAATTTCTTCAAATAAATCCAAAGATTTTTTATGGTATTCAATTGCTTGTTTATAGTCTGCTAGTGAACGGTAAGCATTTCCTAAATTATTCAGACAAATAGCAATGTACTTTTGTAAAAGAAAGTTATCTCGAAAATAATTACCGTTATTTTTCAATAAATCCAAAGCTTGCTGAGAGTATTCTATTGATTTTTTATAATCTCCTATAAAATAATAAACGTTACCCAAGTTCAGCCGAGAAATAGCAATATCAGTGCAATTACCAATTCCCTCAAATATAGCTAAAGACTGCTGCGTGTATACGATAGATTTTTTGTATTCTCCTAAATGATAATAAGTAGTTCCCAAATCTCTAAGTAATCCACCAAATACCCAATCTAACTTGCTTCGATTCCACTCCCCAATTAATTGATTATACAATTTAACCTGAATCTGACTATACCCACGCAATGCTAAAAACTCATTGCAGTAGCGCAGAATGTTCAAAGCTGGAATATACTGTTGAAGTTCACACCAGTGATTGAAGAGTTCCAGATATTCTGTTATATCCTCTATTTTTTCCCAAGGAGGTTGTTGAGTATTTAAACGATAATAATCAATCGCCCGTTGATGCGCCTGGGTTAAATCTCCCGCTTGGCATTTCGCATACTCCTGAATCAATGGCTGAAACTTAAACCATCGCCCCCCATCTTTATCTCTCTCTTCCTGTAGTAGAGAACGTCTCACCAACTGGCGAAAATCTTTCTCAATGCTTTTGGTCTCGATGTTGCCCCTTTTAGATCCCCCCAACCCCCCTTCAAAAGGGGGGCTAAGAGAATCTGGAGAATCTAAGGAAGAATCTAGAGAGGATCTTTCCTGCTTATTTTGAGGTTGAGATACCTCCAAATCCCCTTCAAAAGAGAGACTACGAATCTGCGCCAACGCCATGGCTGAATTGAAGGGAATTCGATAAACACATACTCCCAATACCAATTGCTGCACTCTCTGACTAATCCGCCCAAAACTCTCATCTAATACCCGCCGCATCCAGATATCAACTATACCCCGATGCAATCCTTTTAAATTTTCATCCGTTAATAAATGGGATATATCCGCCAACCCATAGCGATGCAAATACCGAATCTGTGGATCAACTTCTTCCTCTTCTAATAAAAACCCAGCCACCAGCGTTAATAATAACGGATGTCCCTCTACTTTCTGGGAAAACTTGACGAATTCCTCCTCGGTTCCCCGAATTCCCAACGCCTGCAATAACGTCGCCCCTTCCACAGGTTCTAATCCTGGTAAAGATAACCATTGACATCGAATCGGTGGCAAATCCAGGCGTTCTCTCGTTGTCACCAACACCACACTTTTGCCGCCACATTGCAGCCAGCTATAGAAAAACTGCCGATAGGATTCATCGCGAATAGACGTATTCTTGTTATCCTCACTATCAGATTGCAGTAGGGTTTCTAGATTATCCATCACCAGCAAATACCGCCCCTGACGTAGATGATTCACTAATGCATCTCCCAGGGATTGTTCAGGTATCGCCTGGATGGTTTCCGGAGATAATCCAAATTTCAATAAGACGCGCCGCGCTAACTCGGTAAACCCAATCCGGCTAATATCTGCCCAAACTTTATCGGCAAATTCGCGACTATCCTCGTCGTAAATCTTAGCCGCCAGCGTCGATTTACCCAACCCACCGATACCCGTAATTCCAATTAAACGAGTCTTCCCATCCGCCATCCAATCCCGAATAGTTTGGCGTTCTAATTTTCGCCCTTGCCAATTATCGGTACTGGGGCGGATTTCATCTAAATTTGGTGGGGTGCTGCGCTGATTTTCTACCAGTAGTCAGTGGTAGTGGGTATCCTTCCCGCCAATTCGCCCAATGGAGTCGGCTTTAATATCGCTAATAATATCGCCTGTTGTCTCGGCTTTCACCTGAACCGTGCGGCTGCTGCGATCGCTCTTTTTATTCACAGTCCGCTGATCGGCTATACTACTGATGTTCACAACCTGTCCAGCTAAACGTTCCACCTCTTGGGCAAAAGCCGGATCTTGTTTCATCGCCGCTTGTAAATACTGTGTTACCTTTGCGAAGTCCGGTTGAGAACCCTTTTGGGCGGCTGCGATCGCGCGATCGGCTTCGGGATTGCTTGACAATTTGCGCTTTATAGTATCTCGCAGTTTAATAATTGCCTCTTCTGTTGCTTTGCCCACACTGGTTTCAATAACTGCACCGCATACAATTTTGGCAGCTTCTACGGTTAATTCTGGTATCATAGCTCAAGGGAAGAATAATAGTTTCTATGAAAATTTTAGCCCTACGGTGCAGGGTTCAGGGTTGACTCAACCTACACTGATAAAGCCTATCCTTCTATTCTTATTCTCAATAGGTCGAGTGCGATCGCGTCACTCAGAGGGTTATTTGGTAAAAAAATCCCTCTAATTCAACACTCTACCCCCTCTCTAATTCCCCTGCACAAAACTCATCAATATCGCTGACATCGGGATGAGTGCTGAGATAGTCCCGCAACCAGTCGCAACCCCGAACCAGCAGGTCGTCTAATGTCTCCACCCGCCACAACCGCACCGTATTGTCATCTGAAGCGCCAAAAGGTCATTACCAATTGCTTCCATCCCCGGTCTATCTACCAAATGATGCAAATAATCCCGACGGATAGAAAAGATAATCTTAACAGGTAAAATATTTAAGCAGTTGCCAAAAAACCTAAATAATTCATTTCTTAAGGCTTTTCTATTCGCCACAAAAAAGAATTCTTCAAACTGGTCAAAAATGAACACAATTCGCACCTGCTGAGTTTCACTCTGGCGCAAGGCTTCTAGAATCGCGGCTTGAGAGTCGAGGGGTTGAGTGATGGGAATATTGTGTGTTTCTAGCGTGGCGGTTAATTGCTGCCCAATTTCCTGTAGCCAATCGGTATAAACTTGGATCAAAATCGGAAGAATGCGTTGTCCACTGGCGGTTGTTTGGCGTAGGGTTGGCACTAATCCGGCATTCACCAAGGAACTTTTACCCACACCAGAGAAACCGTGAAGGACAATAACTTTATGATCATTCCGTGTCACCCGTTCCACCAATTCCCGCACATCTTTTTCCCGCCCCGATGCGATAATTTCTGGGGCGATGAAACCTAACCCCCCAGCCCCCTTCCCTGCCAGGGAAGGGGGAGTATTTAATAGATGAGTGGGACTATTGAGGACAGAATGTGGAGTATTCAAAGCCTCTCTCCTTGAAGGAGAGAGGTTTGGAGAGAGGTTTGCCCCGACAATCGATGGAATGCGACTGGCACCGATAAACGCCCTTAATCCTAATTGGGTTTCAACGGTTTGCCGTTCCTGCTTAATTTTAAAGGCTTTTAGATAATCTTTTGTCTGCCAATAGAGATGATGTAAATCCGCTAAAATATCCAGATAAAGCCGAGGATAGGATAACGGTTGACTGATACGATGGGTAATTTATAACTGTTCAATCGCAGCAGAATATTGACCTAAATTAATGTGCGATCGCGCTTTAATCCAATAGCATCGGCTAATTAGCTCTACATCAATCCTATTCCTTGGCGAATGGAATTCGCGGCTAGACAAACCAAGTCCGCCTGTGCGGACTAACAATAAATTAAGATTAAGAGTTTTGGAACCCGCGAAGGCGGGTTTCGTTGGGAGCATCCCATTTTGGCAGATAGCCGGGAAAGGTCAATTTTTAATTCGCGATTATTAATCGCGAATTAAATCCCTGTGTATACTTGAACAACTCAAAGTGACATAATATAGAAGTAGATATTCACAAGGTTTACTCATGAACCAAGCCGAACGCCTGGAACTGGAAGCTTGTTTAAAACGAGCCAGTGAGATTCTGTACAACACGCTTTGACACAGACAGCTTGGAAACCTTAGCCGACATAGAAGTTACAGTCAGAAACCAGATATTAGAACACGTTAGCCCCCAAATCGCCTTTTTTTTATCACCAAAAAGACACAAACTAAACCAGGAAAAACCCGAACCCTAAAAAGCTGTCTGGGTAAGCTAAAGATTACCAAAAAGCCAGCCGATGCTTTAGGGATAGAAGCTTATACACGCCATAGCCCTCTGCTAGAAAAATGTTGCCTCCTCTTAAGTGCAAATGAATCTTATCAAAATGCTGAGAGTGACTTGTATTTGTTGACGGGGTTAAAAGTTAATTTACTGGTACTACAAACTACAGTCTAGCTCACCCACCTTCACTACCACAAGTGAAAAGCCCAAATTAAGTAAATATAAGCATTTGGGCAAGGCGGGAAGTGAAGCCCATGTCACTTCTGTAATGGCTGTAGCCAAAAGAACGATGGTGTCTGAATTACAAAAAACAATTGATTCTCTAAAAAATAGCTTACTAGATATTTCTTTTGACTCTGAGCAAGAAAATATTTAAGTCAAGTCATTATTCGCGAGTTAAAATCGCGAATAAACTTTCTCTCTTTTCCAAAATGGGATGCTCCCAGACAAGATAATTGGAGTAATCATTTTATTTGGTCAGCGGATGGACTATTCA
>NZ_JBKHHI010000171.1:0-13026 GCF_046539235.1 Coleofasciculus sp. | reverse complement strand
AACAATCAACAATCAACAATCAACAATCAACAATCAACAATCAACAATCAACAATGACCAATCACACCGATGGCAAGTCAAACAATACCGTTGTCATATAATACTCTGCCCAATCCGCACCAAAGGCTTTTTCTAACACACGACGGGTTTTATCATTTTCCTGCTGCTTGGTGCAATAATAATGCTGACCAGCTACAATTTCTGCTTGGTTTTCAGCCGAAACGGGTGTCGCATTAGCCGCCTGAGTACAATGAATTTGGAGAAAATTCTCTACTCGCGATAAAAATTGCTGTTCCTCTTCAGAGGTGTTGGGTCGAATAAAAATGCAAAATTCAGAGAAAATATCGCCCCACTCTGGTAACTCACGGACGTCTTGGAAATGGGGGGTGGGTAAGACTTGTAACGGTTGACGATAGGCGTCGGGTAAGATCCGTTTAGCATTCACCGGAGAAAGGTCTGCGATCGCGGCACTGATTTTCCCCCGTCCACCAACTAGATCACAGCCGAACATGGGTAGATTATACTCCGGACGGGGAAACATGACACAGTGGAGAATATCGAGCATTGTTCCCACTTTTGCCAGTTCCAAGTGCAGTTTGCGAAACTGTGGCGTCTGATAACAACGGTTTTCAATCGTAAGTTTCTCCCCCTCTAGACGCCCTTCTACATAACCCAACTCAGCGGGTAGCTGATAGGGCGACAAATCCAGGTAACGCCGCCAGTTAGCTTCAATACAGTCGGCTAATTGGCGAATCAGGGGGTGTTGTTGCTCTCGCAGGGAAGGCTTGGTGGTTACTGACATTCCTTGAACCTAAACAATTAACCTCAACCAGTCAGGATAAGGCAGTAGGTCTAGGATATCAGCTTCTGATTCGGTTGGGATAACCACAATCTGAATCTGCCTGCTTTTTATCGTTACCGAACATGGCGCGTCTTAGCTTAAATATAAGTAAGCAGAGTAGATAGGAGTAGACGAGTATGTTTGGTTTAGGATGGCCCGAAGTGGCAATTATCGGGATTGTTGCTCTAGTAATTTTCGGTCCCAAGAAGATTCCAGATATGGGTCGCGCATTAGGAAAAACGCTGAAAGGTTTTAAAGAAGAGATGAATACTCCAACATCTGAAGAGGATGACGCTGACTAGAGTTTAGCTGTCCATCCTCCATTTTATGACGTATGAATAAGGGCGGGTTTTGTGCTTCATTTATGGGTGAGCTAGGGCGGGTTTTGTTGTTCAGTTATTTCTGGATAGCTGATTGTAGTTCCTAAACCCGCCCCTACAATTGTGGCTCGCGCCTGCCGCCATTGGTGCCAACTTAAGGTGAAAAGTAGGAGGTGTAGGGGCGGGTTTGACGGATAACTTAACTAAACCCGTCCTTCAGAGGAAAGCAGGGGAAGTAAAGATACTTTCGTTACCAAGTTCGATAAGGAAATGCCTCGGTTGAATTATTGAGCCGAAGACTTAATTCGAGCCATTTCCACCATCCCTCTTGATTGGTAATTCCGGAGTCTCCATTAAATCAGTCATCGCTTCAGTCAAGGCTTTGGGATCCATGAATACGATTTTGGAATTGTTACTTTCTCCCAATTTCTCGTTCGCTTCTACATAACGAGTGGCAATCAAATACTTGAGTACATCTTGACTGTTCGGCTTTTCGAGCAGCGCTTTTGAGATCATCTCTAGGGATTTCACCGTTCCCTCTGCTTGGGCGATCGCGGCTTCTCTCTCCCCCTCTGCCTCATAAATCGCCGCTTTTTTCATGCTTTCTGCTGCCCGTTCCTTCTCCAAGGAGTCTAGCACTGTCTGGGGTGGTTTAATTCCTTGGACTTCCACGCGGGTGACCTCTACCCCCCAGCTATCGGCAGCCTCTTTGAGATGAATTGACAAATTCTTATTGATCTCGGAGCGGGATGAATAGGTTTGATCTAAATCCATTGTGCCAATTTCCGACCGTAACGTTGTGATAACTAAATTTCCAATTGCCTCTTTTACATCTTCAACATCGTAGTAGGCTTTATAGAGGTTGTTGATTTTCCAGTACACCACCGCATCGACTTCCACAGAAATATTGTCTTTCGTGATTGCCTGCTGGGGTTCGGTGTCTAAAACTTGCTCACGAGTGGTTTCTTCTACAGCAATGCGCTCAGTCACCAGCCAAACCTGTCGGAGACCGGGTTTTAGGGTTTTCTTATATTTCCCGAATCGTTCAACGATCGCCTGATTGCCCTGATTGATGATTTTGATTGAACCGAGATAGTAGCCGCCGCCGATTAAAAACAGTGCGAAAAAATATGAAAGAAGAGATCCCATAGGTTTTTAAACTCTGACTAAAAGGATAAGGCGCGGATTAGGGTTGCCCCGTTTTGTCAAACAAGGATTTTCATCCAGCCGCTTGGTCTGGCAGCAAGTGTTACCTACTATTTACTCTCAAGCAAGACACCAGATAAAGAGGGACAATTCCCACCACCAGTGAAATATGCTTAGCTCATGCCAGAACGAGACGCTAGATTTAACCCGATTATCTCAGCATTTTAGCCGAATTTTAGCAAAATTTTGCCATCGGCATAAACCAGATTCCCTGTAGCTGCTAAGTTAACAGGAGAAATATGTCCTGATCGACCTGTGAACCGTCTTATTCAACAAATCCAATCCAGTTTGCTCAATCTCCTTGGCTCTGCTATTGAGGTTTTACCGGGGCTTATCGGCGGAGTGATCATTCTCCTGTTGACTCGCTACGCTGCCGAAGCTGCCCAGCAAGTCACCGCTAAAATAGGAGAGCGTACAATCCGCAACTCATCGCTGCAACTGCTGCTGGCGAAAGTAAGTTATGTGACTACGTGGGTTCTTGGCATTTTAGCCGCTAGTGTTATTGCCTTCCCTGGCTTGCGCCTGGGTGACATTATCGCGGCCCTGGGGTTGGGTTCAGTCGCTATTGGTTTTGCCTTTCAAGATATCTTCAAAAACTTCTTAGCTGGAGTGCTACTACTGGTACAAGAACCGTTTCGCCTCAATGATCAGGTGATTATTGGTGACTATGAAGGAACAGTGGAGAGGATTGACATCCGTACCACCCAAATTCGTACTTATCAAGGCGAACGGATTCTCATGCCGAATGCAACGGTATTTACCAGTGCGGTGCAAGTCAGAACCGCCTACGGACGACGGCGAACGGATTTAGGTGTTGGAGTTGACTATAATACTCCCTTGTCTGAAGCGGCTGAACTGCTCGAGCAAACCATTACTCAGGTGGAGGGTGTCTTGTCCCAGCCTTCACCAGAAATCGATTTAGTCAGCTTTGGCGACAGTTCCATCGATTTCATCGTCCGCTACTGGACTTTACCCCAGCAGCAACGAGTCCGTCAGGTGCAAACTCGATCGATTATGGCGATTAAAAAAGCCTTTGATCACGCCGACATTAATATTCCCTATCCTATTCGCACGCTTTACTTCTATGACCAGCAACGGTTCAATGATTATTTACCCCCGTCCCCAGATGAAGGTTCTAACTGACAACGGTTAAGATTGAAAATGTGTATCGATACCTCTTGTTCTACAAACCCTACGATGTCTTAAGTCAGTTTACGGATAGGGAGGACAGTCCCCGTCGCAGGCTCAAAGACTATATTCCGGTGTCGGAGGTTTACCCCGTCGGACGCCTTGACCGAGACAGCGAGGGATTGCTCTTGTTGACCAATCATGGACGCTTGCAGCACCGTCTCTCTAACCCGCGCTTTCGACATCCCCGTACCTATTGGGTGCAAGTGGAACGTATTCCCGATGAAGCTGCCTTGAATCAATTGCGCCAGGGTGTAGTGATTAAAGATTATCAGACCAGAAAAGCTCAAGTGCAGCGATTACCACAAGAACCCGATCTACCACCTCGCGATCCCCCGATTCGCTTTCGCCAAACTGTACCGACTTGCTGGTTAGAAATTACCTTGACCGAAGGGCGTAACCGTCAAGTACGGCGCATGACAGCAGCCGTGGGATTTCCCACCTTACGATTAATCAGGGTCCGGGTCGCTCATCTGCGTCTTTCTGGGTTGCAACCGGGTCAGTGGCGTGATCTAACGCCCCCGGAACTTGTCTGTCTCCAGAAACTGGTGAAGTTTTGAGAAAACCCTTGTAGAGACGCGCCATGGCGCGTCTCTACACTCCCTGAAAAGCTGCAACCTTTGATTCTGGCGTGGCAAACTAGATGGCAGCTAACTTATAATCCCAGCCTGAGAAACCCGATAGGAATTGAGGAAGTTCCGTTATGTTAATTTGTCCCCAGTGTCATTTTGAAAACCCGAATACTCACAAGTTTTGTCAGCGATGTGGAACTTCCTTGATCCATAAACTGTGTCCTGAATGCGATACCCAAGTTCCCGTTAATGCTGAAACCTGCCATAATTGCGGTGCGTTTACGGGAACGGTTTGGTGGGCAATGATTGCCAAAGAGCCAGAGTATGGCGTAACCTCAACCCCTGATCCAGAAGGTTCCTCAACTAATTCTGAGTCAATCGCTAGCCCAGGGGATCTAGAGTCATCAACCCAGGGGACACAAACGCAGGAAAGTGAATTAACCTCTGCTGAAATTCCCGATGATGCCAAAACCGATTCTGAGGCTTTTTCTCAGGAAACGGATCAACCAGAAATGGCAAAGAATCCGACATTGATGGCACAATCAACGGTTGAACCCGATCCAGAGACTCAAGCCTCATCGACAGCGACGCCTGAGGCAAGTTCGGCTTACAATGCTGACTCGATCGCCTATCTGGATGCTCAACAACGTTACCGACTCATCGAACCCCTAAATCCTGACATCTTAGCGAATGCCCCCGCCGGATCGGAAACGTTTGTCAAAGTGTTGGACTGTCAGCCCTTTCAGAAATCACTTCTGGAAGCCCTACTGGAGCAACAATCAGAGCAATCCCCGTCCCAATCCTCGCCAATCCTGGGAATTCCGGCGATCGCACAACCCTATTTAGCGTTGAAACAAAACTATTATCCGACTGTGCCAGAGGTTCATGATGCGTGGCAGCAGGATAATCAATCAGTGATGTTGCTCGAAGATCGCTCAAGCTGGCAGCTTCTCAGTGACTTGTGGGGCAGTGAAGCGTTATCGACCTTACAGCTATTGTATTGGCTCGATGAAATGGCAAGACTTTGGCAGGCACTTGAACCTTGGAATTGTTGCCAAAGTCTATTAGAAATTACCAATTTACGAGTCGATGAAGACCAGGTGTTGGGGCTAGAGCGCCTCTATCATGATCCTGAAGATGAACCACCTCTGTTAGAGGATTTAGGGCAAATGTGGCGGCTGTTATTTAACCAGTCACAACGGACTCAACTGACCTCATTGGGGACGGTATTTCGGCAGATGTGTACCCAGGAAATTACCACGATTGACCAATTGCGATCTGAGTTAGAAGCGATCGCTCACGCTGAAGAAGAGGCACAAGAAGAACAGGCAACGGCAGTTACCTTAGATATGGCTGAACCCCTGTCTGAAGAGGCGATGAGTTTTCTGGAAATGCCCACAGCAGACGTGGGTAGCTACGACGATGGTGGTCCTACGGTTGTTCTACCCATGCAATTACTCAGCCTTGACGATGTTGGCTGCACGGATATTGGTCGTCAACGGGATCACAATGAAGACTGCTTTGGTATTCAGGCACAGGTGAAAAAGCACGAAACCCCCATAGGTCGAACCTTAGACGCTCGCGGTCTTTATATTCTCTGTGATGGAATGGGTGGACATGCTGCCGGAGAAGTGGCGAGTTCTATGGCGGTGGAGAAGCTGGAGGCGTATTTTCAAGACCATTGGCAAGATGAGTTGCCCACAGAAGAAAGTATTCGCGAAGCGGTGCGCCTAACCAACCAGGACATTTATGATGTCAACCAACAAAATGCCCGATCAGGCAGTGGTCGTATGGGGACAACCTTGGCAATGATGTTGGTTCAGAATACCAACATCGCCATCGCCCATGTTGGCGATAGTCGTCTCTATCGGTTAACCCGCAAAGGTGGTTTAGAGCAACTCACCGTAGACCATGAAGTTGGTCAACGGGAAATGAAACGCGGCGTAGAAGAAGCGATCGCCTATTCTCGCCCGGATGCTTATCAACTCACTCAAGCTTTAGGACCACGCAGCGACCAGTTTGTTACTCCTGACATCGATTTTTTGGAACTGAATGAGGATACCTTATTCGTTCTGTGTTCCGATGGGTTGTCCGATAATGAACTTATCGAGAATAACTGGCAGACCCACCTGGCTCCTTTGCTCAGTTCTCGCGCTAACCTTGAACAGGGTATCCTACAGTTAGTTGACCTAGCCAATGAGCAGAATGGTCACGACAACATCACAGTGATACTCATCCGAGTAAAAGTGCGACCTAATTTTCAGCAACGGAGTTGGTCATGAACCCCACGCATAAATGCGGGGGCTTGTAAGACTTTATTCTTGCCACGCTCGAATATTGTTTGCCAGCCTACATGACCAGCCTAAGACAGTGTTCATAAGTCGTGTGAACAAAATCTCCACCGCAGAATAGATAGCACCTAAAGAGGATTGAAAAACTAAGCGACACAACAGGGTAAACCCTACAGAGTCTAAAAGAGAGCTTATGCAAGCAGTATTAGGAGGCTACCAACAGCCCTAGTCGAAGCTGTAAGTAAACCTCAATGTTCGGCTATGTGGGAATATGTATTAGTTTTATATATAGCTGTCGCCATAAAGGTTAGGACAGATTAAAGGGCTGAAACGATTACGTACCAGTAAGAAACCTTTTGCCTTGTGCCCTGGAACCTTCTATCTTCTGCTATGGCAGGTGCATCGGTGGGTTCATCAAGGACTCAGAAGAATCCTAATCGCTAAAAAGGACGGGAGCGACTAACTTTAATTAAGGACTAGATTATTTTTTATGCCAGGAGTACCAGTAATCCGTCTAAATAATAAACCACGGATACCAAACCGGGCTTCAAGAGCCAGAGTTTGGCTCAAGGGACTCCCGCCAATACATTGAAACAAGCCCTGTGAGTTAAGGACAAAAAACTGAGGACTATGGTCACGCTGACCCTTCTACATCCGCAGGCATCCACTCCATTACAACAGTGGAAATTCCACAACCAGTCTACAATTCGTATTGGTCGATCGCCAGATAATGACGTGATTCTAAACAATCCGTTAGTATCTCGGCATCACCTAGAATTGAGAGTCACCGTCGTCCAATCTGGACAGAAGTGGCAGTTGGTTAATCAGGGAACCAACGGCACGTTTCTGAATGGAGTGCTGGTATCACGAGAGACACTCCCGAATCAGGGCTTGATTCGGCTGGCTCGAGAAGGACCGATGCTCAAATTTGAACTGAACCCGGTTTCTGTGCCAAATTCTGGCTTAGTCTCGCCAACGCCTAAATCTAAACCGTCTTGCACTCACCTGGGCAATCCTCCCGGTAATTTATTTTGTATTCACTGTGGTCAACCTTTAGTCCCTGTACAACGAGTTATCCGCCACTATCAAGTCCTGCGAACCCTGGGACAGGGAGGAATGGGGACAACCTATCTCGCCTGGGATAATACAGGCAAAATCGAGGGACGCCCGACGTTACTCGTCCTCAAAGAAATGAATGCGGATGTGGCACAAATTGCTAAAGCCCAAGAACTGTTTGAGCGAGAGGCGCGTGCCTTACAAGCCCTGCATCATCCCGGAATTCCTCAGTATTATGACTTTTTTGTCGAAGGGGGTAAAAAGTATTTGGCAATGGCGCTCATCCACGGACAAGATTTGGAGCAACGGATTTTGATGGCTGGACCCGTCACCCCAGATCAAGCCATTAAGTGGATGATTCAAACCTGTGATGTTCTAGATTACATCCATTCCAGCGATCCGCCCTTAATCCATCGGGATATTAAACCGGCGAATCTGATTGTGCGTCATCGAGACAATAGCATTGTTGTCCTTGACTTTGGTGCAGTGAAGGAGATCGGGACAATGCCAGGAACTCGAATTGGTGCTGAAGGATATAGCGCCCCCGAACAAGACCGAGGGACTCCAGTCACTCAATCCGATCTCTATGCCATTGGTCCGACCCTGATTTTTCTGTTAACTGGGATGACTCCCCTTAAATTTTATCGCCGCCGTAGTTTAGGCTATGGATTTGACTTGTCCAAAGCCCCCACGATTACTCCCGCGTTACGGGAAGTAATCGACCGGGTATGCCAACTCAAAGTGTGCGATCGCTACCAAACGGCTAAAGAACTGGCAGACGCCTTAGACGCTTGTCGCTAGAGCTTCTGCTGGCGCGATCGCTTCGCTATTAACGGTTGTCAGAACATCTATTCTTCATCCCATGCTTCCACGGCGAGTAAGTCACCAATTGGATCTTGCATGGTGAAGCCAAATTCGATGAGTTCTTTTTTCCAGAACGACCAGTCGTCGCCATATAGCAGGGCGATTTTCCATATACTGTCGCTGGGTTTGATTATCTTGGATTCCACGAGTGAACGCACCTGACGCTGCATTTTCACCATGGGGTGAGTAACTTGCTGAGTCATACTCTCAATTTTCTCGAAATAACTTTTGCAAATGCTGGGATCAAAAAAACGCTTCCTGTTTATTTATTTTTGCCGGTTCGTAGAGTTGGCTCTCGGCAAGGAAGCATTACCATACCCTTATAACCCATCCGAGGACATTGACGCAACCCTTTTGAGAAAAATGTACGGAAATCACTACCATTGCCCCTGGAATGGCAATTGTGTCCACCGACCTAGACATTCTGTTCAACCGCTGTCTTCACAGCAGACTGTAACAACAGACCATATTCAATCCCCTCAACCACCGCTTGATAAGACGCTTCTAGGATATTGGCAGAAACACCCACTGTCGTCCAGCGCTGCTTGCCATTACTCGATTCCACCAGCACACGAGTTTTTGCTGATGTGCCAGCCGCACCATCCAGAATCCGCACTTTGTAGTCGGTCAGGTAAAAGGTTCCTATCTCTGGATAAAATCGCACCAGGGCTTTGCGTAACGCGGCATCCAGTGCTGACACGGGTCCATTGCCTTCAGCCACTTCTAAAATATCCTCACCATTAACCGTAACCTTAATTGTCGCCATCGCATTACTGTAAGGCGTGCCGATACCTTGAAGCATGTCACTGTGAACCTGAAACCCTTTCAGTTCAAAATGCTGCTGCTTCTGCCCCAGGGCGTCTCGCATCAGTAAATCAAAACTGGCTTCGGCGGCTTCAAATTGATAGCCCTCATTTTCCAACTCTTTCAGGCGTCCCAAGATTTGGCGACAGGCGGCGTCTTGTTTGTGGAGTTCATGTCCAAAACTCTTGGCTTTTGCCAGAACATTACTGAGTCCGGATTGGTCAGAAATCACAATCCTTCGCTGATTACCCACCTGTTGGGGTGGAATATGTTCGTAGGTGAGTGGATTGCGTTCAACGGCGGAAACGTGAATCCCGCCTTTATGGGCAAATGCCGACCGACCTACAAATGCCGCATGGTCATCGGGGGCAAGATTAACCACTTCACTAATGGAACGACTGACTTGAGTCAGTGTGGCTAATTGTTCCTCTTGCATACAGTGATACCCTAGCTTGAGCTGTAAGTTAGGAATCAAGGAACACAGATTCGCATTACCACAGCGTTCACCATAGCCATTCATCGTTCCCTGAACCATACAGACGCCTTCCACCACACTCATCAACGCATTCGCCACGGCGGTATCGGAGTCGTTGTGTGTATGAATCCCCAATCGAGGCGAATGTAGAGACCGTCCATGTTCGGTCTGTAGGGGCGGGTTGAGGCACTCTGTTTCTGTTGTTGACGACAACGTTTGTTCAAAACCCGCTTGGTTTTCAGGGTTGAGTTCTAAACTTTCAATGACATCTCGGACGATTTGACCAATTTCATGGGGTAGAGTTCCGCCATTGGTGTCACAAAAGACTAACCATTCAGCCCCCGCATCCATGGCAGCTTTCAGGGTTTTGATGGCGTAATCGGGGTTATTTTTATACCCATCAAACCAATGTTCGGCATCATAAATCACTCGCCGCCCTTGACTGCGAAGGTATTCTATAGTATCGCGAATCATTGCCAGGTTTTCGTCAAGGGTAGTACCTAACCCTTCAGTGACATGGAGATCCCAAGACTTACCAAAGATAGTCACCCAATGTGTCCCTGCTGCCAAAATAGCTTGTAACATCGGATCTTCAGCCGCCGTTTTATGAGGGCGTCGCGTTGAGCAAAAGGCGACAATTTCTGCTTGGGTTAAGGGTTCTTCTTTGAGTCGCCAGAAAAATTGCACGTCTTTGGGATTCGCACCGGGCCAACCGCCTTCAATAAAAGGAATCCCTAATTGGTCGAGTTGGCGGGCGATGCGGAGTTTGTCTTCGATGGACAAGGAGAGTCCTTCACGCTGGGAACCGTCCCGCAGTGTTGTGTCATAAATCCAGATGGGATTGGGTGCTTGTGCAGTCATAAGTCAGGATAGTTGTGTAAATTGTCAAGAAATGTAAACTAGAAAGAGAAAGCCGTAGTAATAAGATAGGTAAATCCTCAATGCCTAAAGTAACAGCTCAAGGGAAAACATTTACATGCGACCCAGGCAGTAATTTACGCAAAGTTTTATTGGAGCATGGTGTACCGCTTTACAACGGCAATGCCAAAATTATCAACTGTATGGGGATTGGTAGTTGTGGCACTTGTGCGGTTGAGGTAGACGGGGAGGTTTCAGAAGCGAACTGGAAAGATAAGGCAAGACGTTCTCTTCCGCCCCATTCTCCCACAGCTAATCGTCGTTTAGCTTGTCAGACTAAGGTTTTGGGTGACGTGCGGGTGACGAAATATGATGGTTTTTGGGGACAAGGGGATGATGTTGTTTGGACATCGGAAGGAAGATGAGGGAGCTGGGGAAGCTGGGGAAGAAAAAATTAACTTAGAACTTATCCGAGCAGTATTGGGAGAGATGGGATGTACTACATGGAGTTAAAAAACGCTGTAGGGGCGCAAGGCTTGCGCCCTCACCCCTTTACTTGTGAATTTTGGAAAGAAAGACAAATTTAAACTGATGTCATCAAATATGTAAACCTTATCAAAATCAGAACAATAAGTTTAGCCTAGCCCTTCTACGTTTTGCATCTTGCCCTTAATTCAGATCATTTTTTTAAGTCTATATGGTTAGATGTAAAGAATTTGGTTTTCCATTTCATCTGCTGTGGTGGAATCCAGGATTATGAGCAACCTCTGCACAATTTCCGAGTATGGTTTCCTGACAGCAATGATAATTCCAGAATGCCACTTCCCTGTATTAAAATATATCCGTGCAAGATCTTCAAAATCAGTACGATTATGCGTTAAAATAGTATACCGTTGACTTGTCGCGTATTCTAACTGTTCAGCATCTGTTGCACCGAGTTGTCCTGCTTGTTGCGCTGTTGTTGCCTGGAAACCACGAGATTGCAAAAGACTTGCGACCAGTACGTCAACATCTTCGTCCAAATAAACATGAATAAAAATATCAGTCATACGTTACGAACTCGTGGATCAATAAGTTCGTCTGGAATACGGTTGCGTTCTATGTATTCATTGATTTCTGCCTGATGATCCAGATAATAGCTGAGTGCATCAAATACCTGTGATAGACCAAGATGGGTTAACCGCTGAGGAATTTCCTCCGGCGAAACTCCGATACGCCACATTTCTACTATTGCCCTGACTGGTGTGCGGGTGCCTTTGATAATGGGTTCGCTATTGAGTATTTCGTCATTTCTGACAATGTGACAGTGTTCCGTTAACCTTACCATTAATGATTACTCCGTGAAGGGGAAATCTCAGATCAATTTTAGCTTGACATCGTGTCATTTTTTTGTTTTTGGGTCTCGGCGTGAGGCGAGACGAAATCATCCTCTAGATTACTCAAGTTGTTCGAGGAGGGTGGGAGGTGCAGGAAATAGGGTAGTACCTAACCCTTCACTGACATGGAGTTCCCCAAATTTACCAAAGTATAGTCACCTAATGTGTCCTTACTGCCAAAATAGCTGGTAGCATCAGATCATCAGCCGCCGCTTTATGAGGGCGTCGCGTTGAGCAAAAGGCAACAATTAGGCACGTTTCAATCTAAGTACCTGGACATAAATTCTGTCCGCTGTACTAAAAAATATTAACAAGCCTCAACTCTTTACTGTTCCCTGTTCCCTAATCTCAACCGTTAACTTTAATTTTGTGCGACTACTTATGTCATCAAACATTGAAACTCTATCAAAATCAGAACAAGACGTTCAGTCTAACCCTTCGACGTTTCGCCTCTCTCCCTTAATTCGGATCACGCTGTTGAGTCTATACGTGGCGCTAACTGTACCTTTACCCTTTTTAGCTCAAGTATCTTCAGCTCCCGTACCGCCAGCATTGTTGTGGGGAGGAATTGGTTTGGGGTTATTAGCGCTGTATGGGGCGTTGAGTGAACGAGTTATTGTAGATGACGAGAAAATTCAGGTGACTTATCCTAAATGGGTTCCTGGCTTTTTCCGTAAGGGTTGGGAGTTACCTTGGGCGGATGTTAAAGATTTAAAAATGCGGACGACGGGACAAGGGGGATTGGTTTACTATTTTGTCAGTCAGTCATCGGAGCAGGCGTATTTACTACCTATGCGTGTGGTGGGTTTTGCTCGGTTAGTTAAGTTGGTGGAAACGTATACAGGTATCGATACCACTGATATCCGTCCCTTGGCACAACCTTGGATGTATCTAATTTTGTTAGGATTGACGCTATTGCTATTACTCGTAGATGGTTGGACAATTTGGACGGTTTTTAGTCAAGGTTTGATGGCTTGAAAAATGCTTATAATTTTAAAGATTTAACCACGGATGATGTCGGTAAGCTGTAATGCATTTAAATTAGGTATGAGTAGCGAGCCAGATGCAAAGCCTGCGGCATGGCTTCGCTAAACGCACTACAATACAATGATTGCGCCATTACAGCAGTTTGCTCTGCTATGCGGTACATTGTCGATCCCCCTAAATCCCCCATG
>NZ_JBKHHI010000170.1:0-13033 GCF_046539235.1 Coleofasciculus sp. | reverse complement strand
ATCAACCATCAACCATGAACCATGAACAATGAACCATCAACCATCAACCATGAACCATGAACAATGAACCATCAACCATCAACCATGAACAAATGACATAAGACTTATTCGTCTATTTGCCATAGATCCCGACTCAACGGTTCATCAAGAATTTTCTTGGGACGCAACACCAGAATTAGCTGTCCCAGTAATGGTATATCCGGCGGTTCCGAAAACCACTCAATTGCTAATGTCCCCGATTGATCAATCATAAAATAACTATCGGCATCCCATTCTGGTGTTTTGCGGTCAACAATTAACAACACCGCTTCTGATTTTTGATTTTCTTGCTTAGGAAGCTGAGTAATATTACTCAAAATTGCCACAGGCTCTTGTGCTTTTGCCACGATTTGCCAACCGGGAATGGCAACAATCTGTTGCTGATGGGTAGAATCGACAATCTGAAACGCCCCCTTTGTCTTCACCGCCTCCACTTGCTGGAACTCAGCAGTGGTTACTGGAAATTCACCCACCAATGGGATCAGTCGCGGTAATTGTTCACTCGCTTCCACGCGATAGAGGGGCAAACGGGGCGCTCGACGGCGGTTTCCCCCGAAGGGTTCGGTGAGTAACTGCTCAATTTCTTGACGCGAAGATTGGCTATGAGCAAACATTAACCCCCGTGCGACTAAACGCGATCGCTCCTGTAAATTCTGCTGTTGTTGGGCAAGTTTCCAGTATTGGTAAGCCACAGCATCACCCGGATGAGCCGAAAATCCTTCCGGTAGGGTACGGCGACGCGACAGATCTTTCATCGCTTTTGCCACCTCACGGGCACCATCAGCATCCAGATTTCTGGCAACAATAAACTCAGCGGCGGCGGCTCGTTCCGGTTGGGTGAGAATCCGCAACTCATAGAGGATATCACTCCCCGTCCGCTCAAAGCGCGATCGCACTGCCTCCGATACCCCAGCTTTGACTAACGTTTCATAGACCTGAGATGCTACAATGACTTGATTCTGTTGAATTGGCTCAAACCCCGTTTGTTCAAAAACGGCTTGGGAACTATAGCCAGCACTTTGGAGTTGTTGACAGGCTTGTCCCCACTCCACCCAGTTACTTTCTTTGCGCCTGAGCAACTGAATTAGAGCATCAGCATCTACTGTCTCTGAGTTAGCTTGAGGATTATGGTGAGGATTTCCAGGTGATCTTTCAGTCATAATGGGAAGAAAAGTTTGCCGTATTTTTTGAGTGATCAGATGTCTCAAATTTCTCGTGATTAAATAGTAATAGATTTGAGCGAAAACTCGCTAGGGTTAAATAAAAAGCTTAAGGTTAAGATAGTTGACATCTATTGGGCAAGTCCGAAAGCCAAAATAGCCTTCCCCTTGTGGCTCGCCGGTTCAAACTTACTCGCTGGGAGTTTGTTGTAGTGTTATGGACAAGGTGAACCCTAATTTTGATAATATCACTCGTCAGTTCATGAGTTTGGAGCGATCGCAAAAACCGAAAATGCTTGTGGTGGATGATGAACCCGATAACTTGGATCTCCTCTACCGCACCTTCCGCCGTCACTTTAGCGTATTCAGGGCTGAAAGTGGCGCTGAAGCCCTCTCTGTTCTTGCTAATCAGGGAGAAGTCGCCGTGATTATTTCTGATCAGCGGATGCCAGAAATGAAAGGAACGGAGTTTTTGAGCAAAACCGTCCCCCAGTTTCCGGATACCATGCGGATTATCTTAACCGGGTTTACGGATGTGGAAGACTTAGTGGAAGCCATTAATGCCGGACAAGTCTATCGCTATATTACCAAGCCCTGGGACCCAAACGAACTCAAAACAGTTGTAGAACGGGCAGTTCAAACCTACGAACTCCTGAAGCAACGCACCGAGGAGTTGCAGCGAGCTCATGCTCAAATGGCACTGATGGAAACCCTGGTGCAAGTGGCGCAAGAGTCAGAAAGCCTAGCAACCAGCTTGCCCAAAATCGCCCAAGTATTTAGCGACAGCTTTGGCACAGACACCTGTATCCTGCAACTCGTAGAAGACGATCATTTGATAGATGTAAAAGGTACACACAGCCAAGATGAATCCCTTGTCAACCCCCTAGAATCCGATCCCCTCTTGCCAGACGCGATCGCTAATCGCCAATTACAAGTCTGGATTAACGCCCCGGGTGCAACTCCCCAAGACGCCACAGAGTATTACCAGAAAATTGGCATTAAAGCCCACCTGCTGATTCCAATTGTCCACCGCAGCGAACTCCTAGCTCTACTCTCCCTCCAATGGCAACAACAGGCGCGTAAACTGAGTGAAGATGAGCTAAAACTGATTCACCTATCCGCCCAGCAGGTTGGTTTAGCGATCGCAACCAGTCGTTGAGTGTTGAATCTGTAGGGGCGGGTTTAGGGATTTCTGTGGCGTGGTTGATGATAAAGTTTGTGCAAAACCCGCCCTCATCTCCCCCAGCTTCCCCTGTTCCCTGTTCCCTGTTCCCCGTTCCCTGTTCCCGAACCAATGACGAATGACAAATGACAAATGACCATACCCCATCAGAAATTCGCCATTTATTCGATCGCATCGCCCCAGTTTACGACCAACTCAACCAGTGGTTAAGTTTAGGTCAACACCGGATCTGGAAAAAGATGGCGGTGAAGTGGTGCGATCTAAAGCCCGGTGAGGTTGGTTTAGATTTATGCTGCGGGAGTGGTGATTTAGCCGAACTGCTAGCCCGAGAAGTGGGCGCAACGGGTCAAGTGTATGGGGTGGATTTTTCCCCAGCGCTACTCGCGATCGCGCAAGCCAGGGCAACTTTTCATTATCCCCCCTTAACCCTTCACTGGATTGAAGCCGATGCTCTCGATTTACCCTTCCAGGATAATTTGTTCCACGGTGCCACCATGGGGTATGGTTTGCGGAACGTTACCGATATTCCCGGTTGCTTGCGAGAACTGTACCGAGTCCTCAAACCGGGGGCAAAGGCGGCTATCCTAGACTTTCATCGTCCTCAACATCCAGCCCTACGTCAGTTTCAGCAATGGTATCTCGACACAATCGTCGTACCCCGTGCCAAATCCTTGGGCTTAGAGCAAGAATATGCCTACATCACTCCCAGCTTAGAGCGATTCCCCAACGGAAAACAGCAAGTTGAGCTTGCCCACCATGCGGGATTTAGCCGTGCTACTCACTATCCCATCGCTGGGGGAATGATGGGCGTTTTGGTCATCAGGAAACCGTAGCGTCTTGACGGGGTGGGTAAACGACTTGAGGAATTGACAGGGTGTAGGGGTGTTGGGTGTCGGGTGTGGGGGTGTCGGGTGTCGTTTAGCTTTTTTACAAAATAGCGAAGGTGAAAGCCCTCGTGATGTATCCGAGGGATGAAACGCCCCTTGAACAAAAGTTGAGCGCAGTCCCCATCTAAAATCGCAAGATTTAGGTGGGGTTAGCGAAACACTAACAATTTTGGTAGAATTCCGACAGGTACGGCGGCATTTATTTGTTCGGCACGACCTACAGAACCTAGAAAACTTAAGATTAGGGGTTCCAGTAGAGATTATTTGTTACAATAACGCATCGACTGGGTAAAAATCTTAGTGCGTTTTTATGGCTTTTTTAGTCTTAGCTCCCTAGTAGAAATAGCAGGGAGGAGTGCCAAGGCAGAAGTTCCTGGTATTCACCGAGAACAGCGGCTCTTCGTGGTAACAGCAGGAGAGAATCCCCAACTAGATTGCAAGCAATCTAGTTGGGGTCTGTTCAACCGTAGAGCCTACAATGGGGATCAGGGATTGGGGATTATAAAACGCCCAAGTCAACCCTTTCCACCAATCCTTGCTTGTCCATTCTGTATTACGTCGGTTGCTGTTTTGAATTTATCGAACCTGTGGCTGCTATTCTTACCTCCAATCGCGGGGGGAATTATTGGCTATTTCACTAATGATTTAGCAATTAAAATGCTATTCCGTCCCTACCGCCCCATTTACATTGGCAAGCGGCGGTTACCGTTTACACCCGGTTTAATTCCCGATAACCAGGAACGCTTAGCGAAACGGGTATCCGATACCATCATGGGTTCTTTGTTAACCCCGTCGGAGATGCAACGACTAGCACGGCGTCTACTGCATCGGGAACGGGTGCGTGGGGCAATTCTGTGGATGCTCAATCTGACGTTGGAACAAGTCCAGTTGGATAAGGAACAGAAAACGGCTAAGATTCTCGCGGCTATCCTCCACGACTTATTAGGAGAATCCCTGCCCCGTTTACTGAAAGTTTTAGCCCGTCGCGAGGATTTTTTAGAAGCCCAGCTTAACCAAATTTTTGATCAAATTTTGCTGGAGTTTCAACTGAATGAGCAACAATCGCAACAGCTTTCCCAGTGGATTTTGCAAGTGGCATTACCGCCTGATGTGCTGCGTCAAGGGATTATTGATTTTTTAACCGATCGCAATATCCAAATCATTGATGAAGGGTTTCGCGAGAAGACAAGTGGCACCTATTGGATTGTCGCCAATTTATTTGGACTACGCAATACTCTCACCCGTTTGCGAACCTATTGCTTAGATGAGAAAGAGGAAAGCAATGCGCGTCTGCAAGAATTATTGGCCGCGTTGGGTACCCGTGAACGGCTACAGTTATGGCTGCAAACTCTATCCCTACAAAATTTGCCTGTGTCTACGGTGCGACAGTTACGCAAAACCATGCGGGATGCGGTACGTACCTATATCCGAGAACAGGGTAGCGAATTTTTGCAGGGTTTAAGTCAATCCATTGATTGGGAAAAGGTCGCGGTATTAATTTTAAACAGATTGCGAGAGTCGGCGATTATGACTAGCTCAATGGAATTAATTAGTCAAGAACTGGCATTAGTTTTGGAGCGTTATCTGGAAGAAGATTTAGAAAAACTGGTGACTCAAGTTATTCCCATTTTATCCATTGATCAGCTTATTGTAGAGCGGGTAAGAGGCACATCACCGGAATCCTTAGAAGTTGCCGTTAAAGTGATTGTCAAAAATGAATTACAAGCGATTGTTAATTTAGGTGGGATTTTGGGTGTGGTTATCGGACTATTTCAGACGGGATTAATTCTATTTAGAGGATTTTGAGTTAGGAAACTGTTCTCCCTGTTCCTCTAGAGGGGCGGGTTTAGTCAACGTATCAGTCTGTAGCCATCCGTTAGTTGTGAAACCCGCCCCTACAAACCCTGCTCTCCTATCCCTGATTGGGTTGTGGGGTGTCGGGTGTCGGGGCAGGTTTTACGGTTAAGTCCGATAACTTGACGAAACTGGCTTTTTTAGGAGAATAGTGTTGACGTTACATTATAACTCCCTGCAAGTAGTATGGCAACAAGTCGGTCTCTTAATACGGTTAGGTCTGCGATCGCGGTAAGTGCTTTAATACTATTGATATGCAGCAGCTTACGACATGCCCTATTTCAATCCTCTGCTTTGGATTTGGGCTATTTTGACCAGGCGACTTACCTGATTAGCCAGGGACAAACCCCGATTGTTTCCTTCTGGGGTTACCATTTTATGGGCGGTCATGCGGATTGGATTCTCTATGGACTCGCTTTACTGTACAAAATCCATCCCGATGTCCATTGGCTGTTTGCTGTGCAAGCCATTGCTTTAGCTGTCGGTGCTTTACCCACCTTTTATCTCGCCCGTCAAGCAGGATTAAAGGAGTCCCAAGCAACAGCAATGGCAATCGTCTATCTGCTGTATCCATTAATTTTTAATCTCAATCTATTTGATTTCCATGCTGAAGTTATCGCTTTACCCGCTTTTCTAGGCGCAGTTTTGGCGGCGCGGCTGAATCGTAAGGGTTGGTTTTGTGGGGCAATTCTTTTGATTTTGGCCTGTCGGGATGCTTTATCTCTGACGATAGCCGCCATGGGGTTTTGGTTGTTCGTGTTTGAGAAAAAGCGGTGGTTTGGTGGGATTGCTTTAGGGACAGGGATTGCCTGGTTTTTGATTGCTACTCAAGTGATTATTCCCGCCTTTAGACCCAATGGTGTTGAGGCTGTCTGGCGCTATGCTTTCTTGGGAGATTCGGTTCTAGAAATCGCCAAAAATCTGCTTCTCAAACCGGGGTTAGTATTGGGGAGAATTTTTACCTTGCCTAACCTGGAATATTTGGCTTTGTTGTTCTCACCTCTGATTTGGGGACTTTCACCCCAGCATCTCACGCCTTTAGTCGGTGCAGTCCCCACGTTGATGATGAACCTGATTACCGACTACCAACCCCAAAAAGATTTAATTCATCAGTACTCTTTACCCGCACTGCCTTTTCTCTTATTAGCTGTCATTTCTACATTAGCCGCCGGAAAGGGATGGTTACGCCACCAACGAGGCATGATCATCTGGTCATTCGTCGCATTTTTAGCGTTAGCCAAATTTGGTTATTTTGGGTCGATATATTTGGAAACTATCGATAGTTGGCAAGCCACGAGGGAAGCCATTGCTCAAATTCAAACTAAAGGTTCTGTTTTAGTTCCTGCCCAAGTTGCTCCCCATTTAACTCATCGCCCTGTGGTTAAGCTGGCAACCTTCGGTGCGGAAATGACTGAGTTAGGGGAATTTGATTATGTACTATTGAATCAGCGTCATCCGGGTTGGGGAAGTAGTCCAGAGGTGGTTAACCATTTGTTAGAACGGTTAAAAAATACACCTAAGTTTCAATTAAGTTATCAGCAGGATGATGTTTATTTGTTTACCCAAAAATGAATTAGGGTATGCTGCAGGGAGTTTTATGGTGAGGGGAGGGAACTGCTTAACAGGGAACAGGGGACAGTTTCAACCTCCTGTTGGGGGAAGATTTTGCAATCGCGGAGGTGAAAATCCAATGATTTTGAACGTAAGGGTGTAAAAACTTTGCACTTTTTGGGTTTAAAAATGGCTTCATACAAAATCCGGGTTAGCTACCCCCGTTATAATCCAGTCCGCGCAGGCGGACTTTGTTTGTGTAGCAGCGATTTCAATCGCCTCCTCTTGCTGTTACTTGCCTCACCATTCCTCCCTACCGATATCTAAGTTCGATCACATTTTCTTTAATGGTCACATCGTAGACACCAAAAAATCCTTGTCCTAATAGTCCGATATCCAGGTATTGATTAATCGTAACTTCCGGATTCGTGACTTCAATACCGCCGACGGCGACAGAATTAACGCGACCTCGGGGAACTTCGACTTTGCCACCCGCCGTGGAGGTGATAACGACGCCTTCGGGTGCAACGTTTAATACTTGTGCCATTGAAGGGGTAATCGCAATTCCAGACGCCCCTGTATCGAAGAGCATTTCAAAGCGGCGGTTGCCATTAAATTGAACATCAACGACCGGAATTCCGGACAATCGGCGTTTGATCGGAACTTGAATCACCGAGGGTGTATTGCTACCACTACCACAAAGGTGACCCAGATCAATGACATTGCCGTTGCTGTCTTCTAGGTAGCAGGGCAAATCACTCTGGGAATGGGAGATACTGGTAGATGAGATAATTCCTGCGATCGCGAGGAATACAGGTAAGACTTGGCGGGATAAATAGCGTTTCATGGTGGTCTTGCGCCCAGTTCGGCAGCAATCGTTGTCAGTCGTCCAATTTTCTATTTCTTAATTTAACCTACAACAGGGGGGCGCGTCCTCTGTTCAGCTTATCTTAGGGGTTGTCAGGGAACAGAGAACAGAGAACAGGGAACGGGCAATACGTAATTGATTCGTCTTAGCTGACCCATATTTTAGCGATGATCAGAGTGAAATAGATTGAACAGGTTACTCATCCGGATATCTGATCGAGATGATGTAGATATTAATAAAATTTCATGATTTTCCGTTTCAACGTTAAAACTGTCTGTATTAAACGTTCACCCAGTCTAAAATGGCTTTTCCTATCTTTTCCGGGCAACAATCTATCACACGGCGAACGCTGGTTAATGTAGCCTTAAGGATTGCTGGAGTTATTGTTGTATTAACAACCTGGAGTTATTTTCACACCTTATCGTTTTTTGAAGCTGAAGCATTGGAACGGGTAAAAAAATATGTGTACGAACGAGGTGAACGGGAACGTATCCTCTTCTCTATCGCTGTAGATAATCATACGCTTCTCAAACAAGAATTACTCAAGCAACTAAAAGAAACCGATTATAATTCCTACAGTAAATTTAATCAACTCTTTGTCGAGTGGTCTGATGGTGTGATTCGCAATCGACCAAAAGATCAACCTCCGGACAAGTTCGACACCCTTGAGCAGGCGGGGGTTTATATTGATAAAAACCTGGTCATTGATGCAGAGGTTCGACAGCGAGTTCTTGCCTTTTACAACCTAACCACAACCTATGGCTCAGTTTGGCATCATCGTTTTATCAATACCTACATTACTAGCCCCGACAATATTATCGCTATCTATTGGCCCCGAACGCCCTGGGTGCAACGAGCTTCGACTGAACTTAATCTACAAAACGATAAAAAAGCTTATCGTGCTAAAACCCAAACCAATGCAGAGTCAAGTACGGTATGGACAGGACTTTACTACGATCCGCAGGCTCAAGATTGGATTGTCTCTGTGAAAACACCTGTTAGTTTAGATGGTGAACATATTGCCACAATTGGACATGATTTGACTCTGAATCAACTGATGAATCGCATGATTCAGGATCAGACAGAAGGCGGTTATAATATTCTTTTTAGCGGGGATGGTCATCTCATTGCTCATCCCGATAAAATCGATGAAATCAAGCAAAAAAAGGGGCAATTCAATATTATTGAATCCGATGACCCCCACCTGCAGCGTATCTTTGAATTGGTCAAAGACATAACCCCAGATCAAGTCATCATTGAAAATACTAAAGATAATGAATACTTAGCTGTCGCCAGAATTGATGAACCGGATTGGTATTTAGTTACCGTTTTTCCCCAGTCAATTTTAGCCAAACCCGCCCGGGACACAGCCGGATTTATTCTGGGGTTAGGAATTGTCGCACTTGTGCTTGAACTGTTAGTCCTCTATTTTGTCCTACGTCGCCAAGTTACGAATCCCTTAATTGAGTTGATGGGAGCAACGGAACGAATTGCGGCTGGAGATTTGAATATTCAACTGGATGATACTCGCAAAGATGAGTTAGGACGTTTGGCAAATCTGTTCAATTCAATGGCGGTTAAAGTCTACGTCCGTGAACAATTCTTAAAACAAGCAGAATCGGAAGCCAAGCGCTTACAGAAAACTGAAGCAGATACTCGCCAGCATGTTGAAAGTATTAATCAAATTCTTGAAGGTCGCGTTGAAGAAAGAACCGCTCATTTGACGGCTATTATTAATAATTTAGTCGATGGCTTACTGGTTACCGACACTCAAGGAAAAATATCTCAGTTCAATCCCGCTTTCCTCCGGATGTTAGGGTTAGGAGAACTTGATATTACGGATAAAAAGGGTCAAGATATATTAAGCAGCG
This sequence comes from Coleofasciculus sp., assembly GCF_046539235.1. Lineage (GTDB taxonomy): Bacteria > Cyanobacteriota > Cyanobacteriia > Cyanobacteriales > Coleofasciculaceae > Coleofasciculus. Next base: position 3,620 of record NZ_JBKHHI010000170.1, on the reverse strand, counting down.
AGTTAGTGGAATTAGTCACCCAAACCCAAAACCATCACCGGGAAGTCTTTACCGCAGAAATTGATCTAGCGGGGGGACGTATTGGCAAAGCTGTAGCCACCGCCATTGATAAAGTTGCTTTGGCTGATGGTGCGGTTGAGGAGTTTCTTGGTTCAGTTATCCTGATTCGAGATATTACCGTTGAAAAAGAAGTGGATCAGATGAAAACGGATTTTATCTCTACCGTTTCCCATGAATTAAGAACGCCGCTGACTTCGGTCTTGGGATTTACCAAAATTATTAAGAAGAAACTCGAAGATGTCATTTTCCCCCAAATCCAAACCGACAACAAGAAAATCCAGCGAACTGTTCGCCAAGTCAAAGATAATGTCAATATTATTGTATCGGAAGGAGAACGGTTAACGGCTTTAATTAATGACGTTCTTGATATTGCCAAAATGGAAGCCGGTAAAGTTGATTGGAATATGCAGCCGTTGTTGGTTCACGAGATTATTGAACGGGCAATTGCGGCGACATCCTCTTTATTTGAGACTAAACATATTGAATTTATTAAAAATGTGGAAACTGAGCTGCCAGAAATCTCTGGGGATAAAGATAGACTGATTCAAGTTCTGATTAATTTAATTTCCAATGCTGTTAAGTTTACTCAAAAAGGATCAATAACCTGCCGAGCGACACAAAGGCATAGTGAAATTATTATTAGTGTCATTGATACAGGTATGGGTATTGCTCCTGCTGATCAGCCTCAAGTCTTTGAAAAATTTAAGCAAGTTGGGGATACGTTAACAGATAAACCGAAAGGAACGGGTCTAGGATTACCGATATGTAAGCAAATTGTCGAACATCATGGTGGCAGAATTTGGGTCGAAAGTGAGCTAAAAAAAGGAAGTACATTTTCGTTTACGCTTCCCATTCATACTAATCTACCTGTCCAAGTAAATATGATGGATATGGACACATTAGTTAAGCAGCTTCAAGTAACGGTCACCCCTGACAACTCATCCACGAACAAGACTGCCAATAAAACAGTACTGGTTGTCGATAATGAAGCCTTAATTCGTCAACTGTTGCGACAAGAACTCGAGTCACGGGGATATAAAGTCCGGGAAGCTAAAGATGGTCTAGAAGCGATCGCACTCGTTAAGCAAGAACGACCGGATCTAATTACTCTGGATGTGATGATGCCGGAAATGAATGGCTTTGATGTTGCCGCTGTATTAAAAAATGACCCATCAACCATGGACATTCCAATTATTATTTTGTCCATTATTGAAGACCATGAACGAGGATATCGATTGGGGATTGATAAGTATATTACCAAACCATTTGAATCGGAACAATTGCTTCAGGAAATTGATTGTTTAATTGCTCAAGGAAGTTCTAAAAAGAAAATATTAGTCGTTGATGAAAATATATCCACCGTTAAAACCCTGGCTGATGTCCTAACCGCCAGAGGATATAATGTGATTGAGGTCTTTGATGGGGAGGATTTTAAAGAAAAAGCTATTTCCGTTAAGCCAGATATGATTATTGTCAATTCTGAGTTGTCGGAACGATATAATATTGTTAAAACCCTCCGCTTTGAAAAAGGACTAGAAAATGTATTTTTTCTCTTATTAGCGAATGAAAAAGCAGATGGTAACCATCAGTCTAAAGAAGTTGCTGAATAAAAAAGATGTTTTATCTCTGATTAAGGAAATGAGTACGGTCATGGAGACACCGATTCTGATTCAGGATACTCAGGGTCGTCTCCTTTTTGGTGAAGAAAGTGACAAGGAACTGGGAAATTATCCGGTCAAGCTGGCTGATGATATTATTGGTTGGATCACAGGGGGTGAAAAAGCCGCATCCTTGGCATCCCTCCTGAGTTATATTGCCAATAAAGAAATTCAGGAAAAAATGTTGGCGCGGGAAACTTTGGATAAATATAAAGAAATTAACATGCTTTATAATATATCAGGACGGTTAACCGCTTGCCTTGATCTCAAACAAGTCGCCAACTTAATCATTGATGAAGCCACCCGATTAATTAAAGCCACCAGTGGTTCACTCATGTTATTAAATCCCGACACGAGTGAGTTTGAGTTAGTCGCTGCCATTGGTCAAGAATATGACCCAAAAGCGCCCTTGGCATTGGGGAGAGGAATCGCTGGGAATTTAATTTTGACGGGTAAAGCCGAAATTATTAATAATGTGCAGGCAGATATTCGATTTGTCGAAGGTCGGAATCAAATTTACTCTCTGATTTGCGCTCCTTTACAAACCAAAGATGGTATCATTGGGGTGATTAATATTAGTCATCAAGAGCCAATTAATTATACGGCGGCTGATTTAAAGTTATTGACGGCTTTAGCTTCTCAGGCAGCATCTGCCATTGAAAATGCAATTTTGCATGAACAAAAACTAAAAGAAGAGCGGATTAAAAGTAATCTTGAACGTTATGTCTCGGCTAAAGTGGTTGAAGCCATCCTTGAAGAAAAAGATGATTTTTCTTTCGAGCCAGCTAAACGGGATATTACAATTTTATTTTCAGATATTAGAAATTTTACCACCAAATGTGAAGAATTACCTCCGGAACTAATCGTCGAATACTTGAATGAATATTTTACCCACATGGTTGATGTGATTTTCAGCTATGGCGGAACGGTCAATAAGTTTGTGGGTGATATGATTGTGGCAATGTTTGGTGCTCCCTCTCGCTTAGTTTACAGTGAGCAAGGTGCGATTAAAACAGCAATTGAAATGCAAAAGCGGATTAAAGCCATTCCGGTTCCTTGGATAAGGCAAAATTTTATTACCGGAATTGGTATCAGTTCAGGGGAAGTGATTGTGGGAAATGTTGGCTCTCCTCAGCACATGGATTATACTGCTATTGGGGATAAGGTCAATATTGCCTCTCGTCTACAATCTATTGCCAAAGGGGAACAAATTTTGGTGTGTCGCAGTGTCTATGATGTCACCTATAATCTGTTTGATTTTAAGGAAGTTGGCACTGTGCAAGTTAAGGGGAAGAAAAAGCCTGTAGATGTATTTGAAGTGATCTATTAAGATGGACAAGAAAATCTTGATTGTTGATGATGAACCGCATATTCGCCTGTTAATGGCACAAACTTTAGAGGAATTGGAAGATGAAGGCGTAGAAGTCCTGATTGCGGAAAATGGGGAAGAGGCAATTGAAACCATTAAACTGGAAAAACCGGATTTAGTGTTTCTGGATGTGATGATGCCGAAGATGAATGGTTTTGATGTCTGTTATGCTGTTAAAAATAATCTGGATATTAAAGATGTCTACATTATTATGTTAACGGCAAAGGGGCAAGAGTTTGATAAAGAAAAAGGGCAACAAGTCGGGGCGGATTTGTATATGACTAAGCCGTTTGACCCCGATGAAGTTGTCGAAAAATCCTATGAAATTCTAGGATTATGAGGGGGATAGTATTTCTTGCTTTTCACGGGATCTGGAAAACCTCTCTCCAAACCTCTCCCGACGCCTCTCCTACAAGGAGAGGGAAGCGGAATATATTTTTTTATTTGGAGAGGCTTTGAATTCTCCCCCTTCCCGGCAAAAAAAAGCGAAGCATCCTCTGGCTTCCCCATGCAAAAAAAGCGAAGCATCCTCT
>NZ_JBKHHI010000169.1:0-13041 GCF_046539235.1 Coleofasciculus sp. | reverse complement strand
CTTGATCCGTATCCGCATTATCAGTTAGCGATGTTTCATTCAACTCAATAGTATTGGTAACGAAACTCGTTTGTTCAGGAATCGCGTCACAAATTTGCACATCGTTGACCACAGGTCCACCATCGGACAGGTAATAAATCGTGTACTCCACTTCATCGCCACTCTGGAGTGATACTTCTGTGCCTAAGTTGAATACTCCCAGCAGTCCATTAGGAAGTGCAGACCAGCCACCAGCGTTATCATCGGGGTCATTTTGGTCATCAACCACGCGATTCAAATTAACATCACTCAGCGATTCACCGTTTCTGACAACATCCGTTATCCGTTTGACTAAACGCAGGTTCGGTTGTCCAAAGGAAACTACCGTAGGTTGGTTATCATTCCCGGGATTACCATCACCATTCGGGTCAGGATTCGTCCCTGGAATCGAACCATCTGACACAATCCGTCCATTCCGATTTCCTATCGCTACAGCGCTGTTTTCAAAGGGACCAAAGTTACGACCGGGAGTCACTCTGACATTTAGTGTAATGGTTGCCGTCTGATTAGGACTTAGGCTTTCTTGACCAGAGAGCAGATTCTGGTCATTATTGCCATCAAAACTCTGATTCACCTGACTCAAATCACCGATGACACTAAGCTCCTCGATTTGAACATTCTGAGTCCCTGCAAAGGTACTCCGATTATTGCCAAATAGGTTCTCTGTCACCTGTACTTCGGTCAAGATTGTATTTCCGAGATTTTCGACAACGATAGTGTAAGGAATCGTGAATGTGCCATCACCATTGTCTTGCACTGTACCCACGTTCTTAGCCACACCAATACCCGGATTGTTGGGAGTGTTGGTAAAGGTGACTGTAGTGGGATCATTCTCATCTTCAGGGTCATTGGCACTGCCATCACCATTGATATTATCTGGATCAGTGGGGATGCCGTTATTGGTAGCGTCATCTGAAAAATCATCCACGGACGTTCCACTGGGAGACAAACCCGTGGCTCGCACTTGGTTTTCATAGTCAGCTGTGAGGTCAGATGGGGTAACATCCACGATTAACTGCATTGTATTTGTTTCCTCTACATCCAAATTGTTACCCGTCCCTAACAGATTAATGTTAGAGCTACCGTCATAGTCTGGGTTGAGTGTTAAGTCGGGGCTAGTTGTGTTGATAACCGTGAAATTCCCTGCACCAAAGGTGTCATTAAGATTTTCCACGAGTTGTACGTCCGTTAAAGGAACATCTCCGACATTTTTGACCAACAACTCATAGGTAACTAGAAAGCGACCTGACCCTAGGGGTGTGTTGGAAATCGCATTTTTGGCAACCCCAATGGCGGGAACTTCACTGAAATTGACGGGAGTCGGGGTATTTTCCTCTGGTTCATTGGCATTGCCATCACCGTCAGGGTCACTGGGGAATCCATTATATGACAAGTCATTCACAGAATTACCATCCGGTGATGTACCTGTCCCTTCCACTTGATTTTCGTAGTTACGGCTGAGATCGGGTTGGGTAACCCTGACGACTAACCGCACATCGTTGGTTTCACCCACATCCAATGTATTGCCCCCTGCTAACAAATTGATGTCAGTATCACCGTTATAGTTGTCATTGACTGTCAAGCTGGAACTGGTTAAGGAATTGACAGAGAAATCTAAATTTTCAAAGACCTCGTTGAGATTTTCGGTGAGTTGCACATTACTCAAAATGACATTTCCCAGATTCTCTACGGCGATGTCATAGGTAACGATGAATACATTACCTTCACTGGAAATAGAGGCGACGTTCTTAGCAACACCGATCGCGGGATTTTCCGGAAGATCGCTAAAGTTGAGGGGAGTGGGTTCATCTTCCCCTGGGTCATCGGCACGATTATTTCCATTAGGGTCAGGCTGGAGAGTAGTGGGGTCGTCGGTTGGTACATTATTATCTGACAAGTCGCTTACCGGAGTCCCGTCTGGTGGAGTGCCAATGGCTTCCACTTGGTTTTCGTAGTCTCGGTTCAGGTCAGGTGGTGTGACTTCAATAATTAACTGTACCGTTGCCCTTTCACTGATATCTAGAGTGTTGCCTGCCCCTAACAGATTGATGTTATTACTCCCATCATAGTTGGAGTCTGTTGTCAAGGTAGGACTGGTCACACGGCTGACAGTAAAATTGTCTCTGCCAAAGGCGTCGTTGAGATCTTCGACCAGTTCCACATTACTCAAACTGACATCCCCTAGGTTCTCCACCAGTAAGTTATATGTCACACGGAAGCGACCTCCCCCTAAAGGTGTAACTGCACCAAGACTCTTTGCCACACCAATAGCAGGATTATCACCACCACCGAAGGTAACTGGAGTAGGGTCATCTTCTTCGGGTCCACCACCAGGATTGCCATCATCAGGGTTAGGGTCAGTTTCTGTGCCATTGTCGGATTCGTCATCGACTGAAGTTCCGCTCGGACTGGTTGCTGTAGCTTCCACAGTATTTTCAAACGGACCGAGGTTATTACCGGGGGTGACGGTAACAACCAGTTGAATCGTGGCGGTGCCATCGATTTCTAAGGTTTGGGCTTGGCTGTTATTGAGTAAGGACGTGTCGCCCTCGCCGTTGAAATTTTGATTAACCGTTAAATTGCCATCCGTCACACTTTCCAAACTGATGTCATCAACGGTAAAGTCATCAACTCCATTGAAGGTATCCGCTAAGTTTTCAGTTAGAGAAATGTCATCTAGGAGCGTATTTCCCAAGTTATCAACTTTAATGTTATAGGTAACCGTGTGAGTACCATCACCATTATCCACATTATTCGCCACCTGCTTAGCGACACCAATAGCAGGGCTTTCTACAATTTCCAAGGGGGTTGGATCAGGAAATCCTCCTGTCAAGGGAAAATCAGATAGGAGAGTTGGTTGGAGCCTTGGACCATCAGGAGAATTCTCAGGAAGTCCTCTGACTGTAGCTTGGTTGAACAGTGGTGGTTCCTCTGATGTAGTTGGTGGGATATTGGCAGGTAACCGAACTTGTACCGTGATCTCGGCAATTGTTCCATTGGGAATACTTAATCCCGTAATGGTAAAAGTTCGATTATCAGGACTGAAGCTAGGAGTACCCGTTACATTAATTGTCTGAGAACCGGGGATAAATGTCCGCCCATCATCCATTTCGTCTTCAAATGTTAAATTTTCTAACGGGTCTATAGCTGTTCGGTTAGCGAGTCGATAGGTATAGGTTACTACGTCTCCAGCCATAGCTGGTGAGGGTTCAACGGTTTTCAACAGTTGGGGTGCGAAGGCGCATGCCGCACCATCATTTCTAGAGATCCCAAGACTATTGCCAAGTTCAGTAAAAGTTTCCTTCTCAAAATCAAAGAGGTATAATGTTGCTGAGTTTTGTACACCTGAGATGCCATTTTCATAGACAAACAAGTTACCAAATGCATCAAAGAAAACTGCACCGAAAGGTGAAGTACCACCGGGACCTGGAACGATAGTGGTAGCCTGAACCGTACCCAGATCCAGATCCATCAAGGGAGGCGGGTTGTCGCGGAAAGGCTGTAGATCAATCTTAGTGAGCTGTCTACCATTTCCTGTAGGAATGCCATAGAGATTACCATCTACAGGGTTGAAGGCAAGGTCAGCATAGTCAACGTCCGCACCAGTTGATACCTGAGCAAAACCCGTTATCTGAGGCGTAGTCTCAGAACCTTCAGGATTAACGTCAATTCTATAGAGTTCGCCTAGGCTGGCAGAGTAAATAAAGTAGTTTCCATCTCCATCGAAATCACCGGCAAAAAATCGTCCCCCTCTCTCCGGATTTGGAGGTGGCAATCCATCTGGTTTGCCTAAAAATTCAACTCCGTTTTCACCAATTCGATAAATTATTTGAGCGTTATCTTCTGTAACTCCCGGGGGATTATCGGGATCAATGCCGTAAAGAAAGCCATCTTGTACGTTAAACCCCATTCCGTTGTATCTCACATCTGGCATAGGCATACCTATCTGGTCTAGCTCAAAAGGTTCAGCCATTCTATTTAGCTCATTTAACCTCGTAGGCTGCGTTGGCAGTACTGATTGACTAATATAAAGTGTGCCATCGCAAATGAAATTCGTAGGCATTTGGGCTACGACTGGACTGGGATAACCTAAACTAGCCATCCAATAGGCTACAGTAATCGTTAAAATGATAAATCGGTTAAAGCGATGCTTCAAAGAATTATGTTTGCTTTTTTTTCGAGAAAAAGCACGTTTTTTTTTCAGTGCAAACAAATGACCCCAAAATTTATTCATGACCACTTTTTTAAACAGTAGAATATAGGCAATGTAAATGACACAAAAATAGCGAACACGTACAAGACTCCTTAAGGCGTCAAACGATACGTCTTAGCCTTTGTATCACTGGGTAGACAATTGACTCTCAAATGGCGCACTAAAATAATCATTCCCTGTCACCTCTTTGAGATTCAATTTGTAAGTCAGTTTCTTGGTCTTCAAAAATAATCTCCAAGCCTCTCAAATCTTGGAAAATAATTTCCACTCTGCGATCGCGTGCGTAATCCACCACCCCGCTACCTGTTGTCCGGCGCTGGCTTTCACCAAAGGATCGAATCGTCATTCGTTCGGGTTCTATCCCTTGACGCAATAGATAATTCCGCACGGATAACGCCCGACGTCTGGCTAAGGCTTGGTTATAAGCTGCACTGGCGCGGGGGTCAGTGTGTCCTTGCAGTTCAACCGTTAGGAAGGGATACTCTTGCAGAACCGCCGCCACTTGATCCAGTATCGCTGCACTCTCTGGCGAGATATCGGAACGATCTAGGGCAAAATGGACATTCCGAGGCACCCGCAGCGTCAAGGGTTGTTGAACGGGTGGAGTGGGTTCTGGGGGGGGTGGAGGTGACGGGGGCGTTTGGGTGAGACATCGGGGAATTACAGGGGGTAGAGGTTCTGGGTTCGGCGGAATTGTACCATCTGAAGACTTCACCACCGCATTCAGGGCAGGTTCTGATGTCCCGTCTTGGGGATGAGTCGCGATCGCACTAATTGTCTCCCCAGGCTGTAACCCAGTCAGCGTAACCCTAAATTGACCCTCCCCATCGGTTGTCGCACTCCCAATCGGTTCATTCAACGGACCATAGACACTATCGGCGGCTTCCCTGACTCGATAGAGTTCCACTGTTGAACCCGGTTCAGCTTGACCCAATACCTCTAGCTGATCACCCAATTGAACGAATTCCTCGGAGACAAATTGCGGGGCATTTATCCCATTGTTCCCTGTCGTCTGACCTTGGTACTTAGTGGTACGGGGGGGATTATGACCATCCCCGACTTGGAAATGAATCGGTTCCACATGCTGCTGGGCATTCAGGTCAATACTCAACCCTTCCAACCCCGCAAACCGATTAGTTTCAATCACATTGCGATCGCTATCTGGATAAGCCGTCACCACCACACCAGGTCCCGGCTGATAGGCAATTTGATTTCCCCTAACTTGGTGATTATTTCCCATCAAATATACCGCCGCCCGTCGCCGGCGTCTACCATTAAAAATAATCTGATTTTCGCGAATTTGTACTGCCCCTTCCGGTTTAAATAAATACACGCCACTGCCATCATTGCCACAAATCAAATTTCCGGTAATTTCTGAATCATTAATCACCCCTTCCAAGCGAATCGCATCGGGCATTCCATCAATGCCATTCCCGACAATAATATTTTCGCTCACCTGTAAATTATTCGCTTGCACAGAGGTAATAATCGCACTGCCATCATGGTCAGTAATCCGATTTCGGTAAACCCTTGTGCCTAAACTATTAAACACATAAACCCCAAAAGCTGACCTGGTTTCTGGCATTTCCCCATCCGGCGGAATTCCCAACCAATTAAACTCAAGATTCACATCTTGAGGCGGAACATTTTCCGGATAAAAAGGAAACCGATAATTAGGCGGTTCTTGCTGACTAATATCCGGCGGCGGTGAGGCATGGGCAATAAAAATATCAGCCGGAGGGGTGGCTAGAGTTGCCTCTCTCACCGCTTTAAAACCATAAATACTCAACCCTCGCACCGTGACCCCATCCGCCACAATGGTTAATCCCCGCAAAATTGACTGACCGGGTGTCGGAGTAATCGTCACAATTGGTTGGGGAATGGCAATTTCCGCTGTGGGTGAGGTTGTCGGATCATATCCCGGTTGGGTTGTCCCATCCACTATGAGTCCAGGACTTGCTAAAGGCGGCAATAATTCAGTTAGATAAATTGTAGTGTCTTGGGGGGGTAAATTAAACTCAATTCGGGAGGATTGGTCAGGACTGGAACTAACCAACGTTCTTTCGGTATCACTTAATTGATTAACTGTCAATTGACCATTTGTTAGTTCAATCGCTTCCCGCAAGGTGAGAAATTCATCGGGCGTGATACTATCCTCAGTGCTATTAACAACCACCCGTAAATTCGGGGATTGGGCTGTGGCTACAGTTGGCAAGACTAAGACACTTGTCAACGTCAAAGTTTGTAGTAAGCGCTTTAGCGCTTCTGGCACTAAAGTGCCGACTACGGACACGTTTTGTAGTAAGCGCTTTAGCGCTTCTGGCACTAAAGTGCCGACTACGGACACGGGTATGTTTGTAGTAAGCGCTTTAGCGCTTCTGGCACTAAAGTGCCGACTACGAACACGTTTTGTAGTAAGCGCTTTAGCGCTTCTGGCACTAAAGTGCCGACTACGAACACGTTTTGTAGTAAGCGCTTTAGCGCTTCCGGCACTAAAGTGCCGACTACGAACACGTTTTGTAGTAAGCGCTTTAGCGCTTCCGGCACTAAAGTGCCGACTACGAACATAGTTATTAAACACCATTTCTCACTCCTCACTCGTGGGATTTGCCGCTGGTTCATTATTCGCCACGGGCTGTACTTGAGATTCTTCCTGCTGGGGTGGCGGGGCGACTTTTTGCCGTCCAAACCCATCAAAGAGTTCATTCACCTTAAATGTCACATTCAGATAGGGACCTCCTTCGGAACGATACCCCGTAAAATCTCGGTCATCGACACTACCGAAGCTATATCCCACCCCGACTCGTAAATCGGGGGTGAGATAGTACCCCGTTTCCAGCGCCCAACCCCATTCATCAAAATCGACGGAGGGTTGACCAATCCAGCGCCCCTCGACGGCTAAATCCATCCGGTATCCCAATCGATAGGTGATGCGTGACTGTCCCAAATAAATGGTGCTACTATTGCTGAAATTGTTGGCTAAATCTGTCGTACTGTGGCGTAGGGCAAATTTCCCATAAAATTCCCAGCGCCAATTGGGTGCATAAATCCCTTCACCGGAAAAGACGTGATCATTGGAACCCGTACCACTCCCAAAGAGTAAGGTATCGGGAATCGTAGACGGATTCTTGCGATACTCATATCGCATTAAGGCATTAAAACGGTCATCAAACGGATTGCGGTAGGCTAATCCCAACTTGACCGACAATGTATCGTCTAAGTCTTCTAAAAGTTGACTGGCTGCACTCGCTTGTTGGTAACGGAACAAAGCGGTTAACGAAGGAGAAACCTTACCCAGCGCCGCCGCCGAAATTACCGTGTTATCACCAGCCGAACTATCCCGATGTTCCAACCGCGCCGAGGCTTTAAAGTCAGGATTGGCGGTATACTCCACACCGACGCTAAAGGAATCCCGTTCTGTGAGTCCCAACGACGCTGCACTTTGACCGACAGCATAAGGTTGACGGAAGCGATCGCCTGCGGCTGTAGCATCAAAGATATCATCGGCAATGCGTTCGTAACCCAAGTTAACGCGCAATCCCGGCGCTAGCAATATACCATGTTTAAGTCCCAAGGCGGCTTGTCCAGTCATCCCATTCATCCCACCGATAATCGAATAGCGAGACGAAATAGATGTATTTTCCCCTAACTGATATTGGGTAATCGTTTCCAGACTGGTAATCGAATTATCGTCTAAGAGTCCCCCATCAAAAAACTGATGCGCTAGTCGCAGCGTCACCCCAGGTTCCACCGCCCAATCTAAACCCACGGTAGTCCGGTTGGGATAGAGGGGGTCACTATCATCCAGGTTCAATTCGTTTTGCGCCCGGAAGGTGAAAACGTCATTCAGGGGAACATTCAGGCGAGACACCAACTGACTGGTATTCGTATCAAAGGTATCGCCCAAATTGTCTTCCCGGGAACGGTTGACATAGTCTAAACTCAGGTCAGATGTGCCAATTTGTTGTTGTACACCCGCCCGAAATGTGGTCAAACTATTATCCACCCGACTACCGGGTAAAGCCTCACTCGCCCGATTAAAAATATTATCGGGATTGAAGGGGTCAAAAAACTCAACTAAGCTGCGGTCTTGGGCGGCTGTACCAAAGTTATCCTCGTGATCAAAACTCACTCGCACATTAGTACTTTCACTCAATTGTGCCGCTACGTTCGCCCCATAGCGAGTTTGACCGGGAGTAAAACTGGTGGTGGCGTTATTCGCAAACCCTTCTTCCACGGAACGGTAATACGCCCGCCATTGAATCCTATCAGAAAAGGTATTTATGGCTTCCAACCGATAGGCATTTCCGGTTACCAATCCCATGAAGGGAGACTCATTTGTAGAATGACCATATTCCCCAACAATCCGTCCTTGAGTCCCCAAGGAAACTAAGAAGTCCGCACCATAGAGTTCAAAGTCTCGGTCTCCCTGATTTTCCCGCAGATAGGTGGTTCCTACCCAACGTTCCTGTTGAAAGTCTTGGGAGAAGTTATATTGTAACCGTCCCCCATAGATGTCGGTATCATCATCTCCTTCAAACTGATAGGTAACAATAATTCGCCGCACTAACGTATTACCAAAGGGGTCAAATTCCGTGGCTCGCATCGGACGCCGAAACAGAAGCGTTCCTCGGTCATAATCAATTTCGTAATCGGGACCGCGATAGAGGGCTTTGCGTTCGATGACGGTACCGGGGCGATTCAGTTCTTCGGTTTCTATGTAAACATTTTCACTTCCCGGAATCAGCAAGCGACGAGAAAGGAAGTAGTAACCACTGGTGCCATCGGGAAGAATCGTATCCCGTTGAAATCCTTCCACATCGGGGCTAAACAGGGCAGTAACTTGCAGATTTCCCAGGTTATAATTCCCTTTAAATCCGTTTAATGCCCTAGCTGTAGCGGTAAATTCCTGGGAGGAACGGGTAAATTCGGTGGTATTATAATCCCCCCACATAGCATAGTCGGGTTCTGCGCCAGGAACGAGAGAGGAACGCTCGAAGCGCAGATATACGCTATCTTTGGAGGGGGTGAGATAGTCTACCGTGGAACTATCCCCATAAACCGGGTATTGGTTCTCACAGAACTGGGGTCCACGAAATAGGCGGGTAATCCCATCACAGGTTTCATTCAAAGGGCGATCGCTATTATATGCCCCCGTGAATAACCATTCCCCAATTCGACCTGTGGCAAAAATAGCACTATCTAAGTCAGCTTCTAGACCATCGTCAATAATATCGGGATTGAGAAACTCGCGGCGACTTTCCCAAAAGTTGGTTCCCGCTTCCCCAATCCGCAAATTGATCACCCCAGATACTAAGGAAGGGCGCAGATGGGTGACGAATTCGATTTGGGTATAGGCTTGGATGGGTTCAGAAAATGTGGGAATGGCGGCGCCCAGAGTCCTTTCCTCTAGGGGAATTTGTTCGATGTCGGGGACACCAAGTCGCTCAATCGCCGCCCGAATCCGGACTTTCTGGGCGTCTAACCCGGATTGCAGTCTGGCGCTAAACTGCCCATTTTTCGCCAGAACTTGAAAGCCGAGTTGATCATCGTCATAGTCAGCCCCGACAAACTTTCCGGCTTCTGCGGTTAAGGTGACGATCGCATCTTCTTCAATCAGTTCTCCGGTTTCTCTGGTGATACTCCCTTCAATCGTAATTGTAGAGCGAGCATCAGCGGGAACACGCGGATCACCGACGGGGGTGAGGGTAATTTGGACGTCGGTTTGCTCGGCTATAGGGTCAACGGTAAGCTCTAGACTAACGGGTGTGCCGTTATCTGGGGCAACGGTGATGGTATTGTCGCCTTTTTTGAGGGGGACGCCGTACCATATTTGAGTAATAATGGGTTGATTTTCATGGCGTGCGATCGTCGTTCGGGTTTGAGCCGAGAGAGGTTGTTGATTAATCGTCACCTGAACCTGACTATCCGCGTGATACTGAATCATCAAGTCCGTTGTGCGATCGCCAATTGTACCGGGTTCCGGACTGAGAATGCGAATGTCACCGGGAGCCAATTGCAGCCCATTATTAATTGTTTGTTGAGCCGTGCGGCTGAATTCATCCTGGAAGGCTTCAAGTTCCGCCTCTGGAGTTTGTTCTTCCTCATCTTCCCAGACGTAGCATGAGGAGTCTCTACATTGCTCCTCTGATCCAGACGCGCCATGGTGCAGGGCGGGTTTAGTCAAGTTATCGGTTTCCTGGGACAGGTTATCAGTTAAACCCGCCCCTACAGATTGATCAAACCGGGCGGGTTTAGTCAAGTTATCAGTTTCCTGGGATAGATTATCAGTCAAACCCGCCCCTACAGATTGGTTCGATTGGTTCCTCTGTGCCTCATCTCCCACACCCCTGATCACCTTGGGTAAAGGCTCTAGCGGCGATTCCATCCGGGCGGGTTCAATATCGCCCAAGTTTTCACTGCTTTGAGATTGGGCAATGCTTTCGGATCGGGTATTGGCAAAGTTGTCGGATTCAGAAGGCAGCAGATTGGACGTAGAAGGCTCTATCGTTTGTGCTTCAATGAACTGGGATTTCTCCTGAACCCCATCACTGGGAATGGCTAACTCGTGCTGGAGATCAGATAAGTTCGAGGTGCTGAAAGCATCGGTATCACTGCCTGGTTGGTGAGCGTTCGACTGAGCGCTCACGCCGAAGTCCTGTCGAACCACTGCCTTCCCCAGTTGCCAATCCTCGGTTTCTGATTCCGGCGACACCTCATCGGCTTTCGCCACCGGAATGATGCCAATGATCCCAACCAGAATCACCAGCAACCCCAAAGAAATCGAAGACAACCATCCTTTACCGGGAACACTGTAATACTCGATACTTTTGAGTAACGAAAAATAAAGCGTGAATCTCAGTAGTTTGGCTTGACTCGAGTCGTCCCAACTGTTCTGATACTGAGTGTTATTCATCACTGCTCCTCCCCATAAGCTGGTGTCACCGCAAAGTTCATTCGCGCCATCCCTCCAGGTGAAAGTCGCACCAAGCGAGATTGACTATTCCCTTCGATGAAATAGAGATTGGGAGCAAGGCTGTATCCGGGCAAACTGCTCAAATCCAGAGTCCCACTGCGATTACCGGCGATAACGTTGGCTAATGAAAACAAACCATTGGCATCCGTCGTAATCCGGTTACCATCATCCATGTAAATCACCGCATTCGGGACTCCCGGTTCTCCCGGTTGTTGTTCGCCATCAAAGTTCTTATCCACGAACACTCGCCCCACGATTGTGCCGCAATCGGATAAAATTCCCGGTCGAATCCGCATCAAAAAGCTGGCGATATTACTGCGCCGTTCCTGGGCGACATTTCGACCATCGCCCCGAACCGCATCGGGCGTGATCACTGCCGCATAGATAATATTCAGGGTTTGATTGGGTTCTAAGCGGGGAAAGGTAAACGCGACATTGCGCCCATCCCGCTCTGCTGGCGGTAACGTTACTGGCTCTGTGTTGGTGCCAGTTGTAATCGAACCTTGCAACGATTCCGGCAAAAATCGCACACCCAAGGGCGATCGATCCGTCACCACAATATCACTGGCGGCTGCTTCACCGCTGTTTCTCAGGGCGAGGCGATACACCACCGTATCTCCCGGTTCAGCCGCGGCGCGATCGGCTGTTTTAATCAGCTCTAGAGCTGCTTGACCTGCTACTAGGGAGGTTTCGTTGGAGTTAACAATACCTGTACCTGGCAAATTATCACCGGACGCCGAGGCTTGATTTCTAATTTCTTGGGCAGTAACCGATGAAGTTCCCGTGAAAAATATTGCAGCAATAAGCGTACTTAGGAGCCGATCATAGACCCCTAACGTTGCCGTTAAAGATTTCATCAGAAGGTAGCACCCCAAAAGGGAATTGAATTGTTCAACAGTAAGGAAACCCGTTTGTCCATCAATTGACTGACAAACGTTGCTATTGACCGTGAGTTTGATTGACTGTTTTTGGGATTTTCACAATAAATAAGAACTTAAGACACTGTATATTAGCGTAAAATGTGTTTATCCCTTTTCATGTCGCTCCCCTTTAATTGGTTTAATTGGTGAGTTTCCGTATATTCCCTGATGTGAATGAATGAACTCTAGCGTTAATATCAATAGTCAGTTGGAGCAATTAAGTTATCGATTTTGACTCAACCTCTAAGCGCTAAAAAGCATCTAGCAGGTTAACCCTGCTCCAATGGATTGATAGCTAAGAACCGTTAATTTAGGCTCTGGGAGTTCATCATAGTAGCCTATGACCAATGACCTGGCAAGAGGTCGTGTAGATGCCCTGATACTCACGATTATAAACCATTACTCTACTGATAGAGTAAAGCCATGAATGAGTTATAACCAATATCACAACCCTGCCAGAGCTTGAAGTCTGGCAATTTTTTGTGGTCGGGGTAAACTTCCCGAATAAGTTATCCTAACCTATGACATCTGACCTGACAAGTCATTTTGTTGAAAAATTTACTTTATAAAGTTTTGATAAACGTTTGAGCCGTCACTGAACCAGGAAGAAGGAACAGGATCAAGTCAAGTTGTGAGCGAATATAGCACTTTCTAACCCTGTGTAATAACAGTAGCCATGAGAAATTGCTGTCATCCTCTATCTTTGGGTGTATAGCAGGAAATCCGAAACTGCTGTAGAGGTAGGTTTTGTTGAGTGATTATCAGTGACAACGCTTGCATTATTGCCTCAAATTACCCCTGCCATAAAACGTTTAATTCTCGTCGTTTAATTTTTGTAGGGACGTACCATGACACGTCTCTGTTGACCATTAACGGTGATTCCTGGTTCAACG
>NZ_JBKHHI010000168.1:0-13121 GCF_046539235.1 Coleofasciculus sp. | reverse complement strand
CCAGATACTCAGTTGCTTCATTAAGGATTGATGGTTACGGAGACAAGGTTGATAAAAATTGCTTTTTCGGTCTGTTCAAAGGTGATAATTATAGTCTACTTTTTCTTGTTTGGGTAAACAAGGGGAAGAAATCCTACTTCAGATAGATTCTTGAGTAGGAACAGGTGGTATATCTTAGTTAAGTCATGGTTTTACCTAAGCAAAATCGTCATTATTGTTTATCTTAAATAATCATAATAACTATGGATATTATTGTAGCCTGGATTGTTACCACCATTGCCTTCTTGATTATTTCCTGGCTTCCCCTTGGTGTTGAAATAGATACTCTTGGAAAAGCATTCATTGCCGCAGCTATTTTTGGAATATTAAATGCAATCCTAAAACCAATATTGGGTGTCTTAACTTTCCCATTAATTGTTTTAACTTTTGGCTTGTTTTTGTTTGTTTTAAATGCCTTTATTTTTTGGCTGGCTGCCAAGATTGTTCCTGGTTTCCGCTTAAGGTGGGGATTTTGGAGTGCTATCATTGGTGCCTTAGCCCTCAGTGTAATTAATTCGATTCTCTTTGCATTAATAGATTAGGCGGATCGTCAAGATGATCGTCCTTATCTAGACGCCGAACTTAAAGCCCAACATAATCAAGCACTAGCTTTGAGAGGAAGCACTATGGCAGAAACCATTACGGAAGAGAAGCTCGAACGCCAATGGCATCAACTCCCCGTGCAGGAAGTCGTTCAGACATTAGCAAGCGCTGAAGACAGGGGACTGACGGCTAATGAAGCAAGCGAACGGCAAGAACGCTTTGGACCCAATCAGCTAACTCCCCAGAAAGAGAAAAGCCCTTGGCTGCAATTCTTAAAGCAGTTTAACCAACCCCTACTGTATATTTTATTAATTGCTGCGGCCGTCTCCCTATTCCTGCAACACTGGTTAGATGCTGGGGTGATTTTTGCAGTTGTTCTAATCAACGCCACGGTTGGTTACATTCAGGAATCCAGAGCTGAGAAGGCAATGAAGGCATTAGCCGAGTCTGTCACCACAGAGGCAACCGTTATTCGGGACGGAGAACAACAGCGCTTGCCCTCTAACGAGTTAGTACCAGGGGATGTGGTGAAATTAAGTTCTGGTGACAAAGTCCCTGCCGACTTGCGGCTGGTTAAAGTCAACAATCTGCAAATAGATGAGTCAGCCTTAACCGGGGAATCAGTTCCCGTTGAAAAAGCAACTGAGCCGCTCGACGAAGAAACCTCCCTCGCAGACCGAGAAAATATGGCTTACGCTGGCACAGTGGTAACCTCTGGGCAAGGACGGGGCATTGTTGTTGCCATTGGTGAGGCGACTGAGACAGGGCATATCTCTGAATTGGTTGAACAGAGCGCTGAACTGACTACACCCCTAACCCGCAAAATTCACAAATTCAGCAAATCCTTGCTATATGTCATTCTGGGACTGGCAGCCCTGACGTTTGTAGTGGGGCTGGCGCAAGGCGAATCCTGGGTGGATATGTTTAACACTACCGTGGCGTTAGCCGTCAGTGCCATTCCGGAAGGATTACCCCCCATTGTTACCATAACCCTAGCCATTGGTGTTTCTCGCATGGCTGAACGTAATGCCATTGTCCGGAAATTACCCGCCGTCGAAACGTTAGGCAGTGCCACAGTCATCTGTTCCGACAAAACCGGCACGCTGACGGAAAACCAGATGACGGTTGAAGACATCTATGCTGGGGGCGAACATTACCAAGTTAAGGGGACAGGTTATAAGGCAGAGGGCGAAATTTTGCACGATGAGCAGTCTGTTGATTTAGAGGAAAGTCCAGTGCTGCGGGAATGCTTGCAATGTGGACTGTTGTGCAATGACTCCCAACTGCAAAAAAAGGAGGGACAGCAAACTGTTGAAGGTGATCCTACCGAAGGGGCATTGATTGTGGTTGCCAACAAAGCGGGATTAACTCGGCAAGATTTGCAGGAGGAAATGCCGAGACTGGATGAGATTCCCTTTGAATCTGATTATCAGTATATGGCAACCTTGCATGAAAAAGATTCAGACAAGATAATTTATGTCAAAGGGTCACTAGAAGCCATTCTTAAACGATGTGACCAAAGCCTGGATGCCCAAGGAGAAGAGACTTCCTTAGATACTGAACAGGTAGAGCAGGAAGCAGAGGCGATGGCAGACGAGGGGTTACGGGTGCTGGCGTTTGCCAAAAAGCCTGTCTCGGCTGACGTTGAATCGTTGGAACACGAGGATATTGAAGAAGGGCTAATTTTTCTAGGCTTACAGGGTATGATCGATCCACCCCGTCAGGAGGCAATCGAGGCGGTGGATGTTTGTAAGTCTGCTGGCATTCAAGTCAAAATGATAACGGGCGATCATGCAGTAACAGCAGCCGCGATCGCACGAATGATGAACTTGAGCCAAAACCAAGAGGTGCAGGCACTTAGGGGCACTGATTTGGGTCAGATGAGCGATGAGCAACTCAAGAATACCGTAAAAGATAGCGTCGTTTTTGCCCGTGTCGCCCCCGAACAAAAACTGCGCCTAATTGAAACCTTGCAATCTAAGGGTGAAATTGTCGCCATGACGGGGGATGGGGTCAATGATGCCCCAGCACTCAAGCAAGCAGATATTGGCATTGCTATGGGGCAAGCAGGTACGGAAGTTGCCAAGGAAGCCGCTGATATTATCCTGACTGACGATAATTTTGCCTCCATTAAAGCGGCAGTTGAAGAAGGGCGCACGATTTACCTGAATTTGCGTAAAGCGATTTCCTTCCTCTTGCCTGTTAATGGCGGGGAGTCTCTAACGATTTTGATCGGAGTGATGTTGGGAACTGCACTCCCCATTTTGCCTCTACAAGTTCTCTGGATCAATATGATCAGTTCTATTGCTTTAGCAGTACCCCTAGCCTTTGAACCCAAGCCTGAAGGCGTGATGGAATCGCCCCCACGCAACCCTAACGAACGCTTGCTCTCAGGTAGTATTCTTCGGCGCATTGCCATCATCTCTTTGTTTAACTGGATGATCACTTTTGGTGTTTTTGAATGGATGCTACAACAGACAGAAGAAATAACGTTATCTCGCACAATGGCAGTTCAGGCTTTAGTCGCGGCTGAAGTTTTTTATCTGTTGAGTCTGAGTCAGTTTCTTCCCTCGGTTTGGGGGAAATTGCGTCACCAAACCGATAAAATTGCCTATGCTCCAGTCATTGGCATTGCCTGCGTTGTAGTTTTGCAAATCATCTTCAGTCAGTTGCAGTTCATGAATACATTATTTGATACAGTACCCCTGAGTTTTACCCAAGGATTAATCTGTATTGGTGCTGGCTTCCCGGTGATTATTATCGGAGCCTTGTTAAGGCATTTTGATCCCCTAAAGTAACTTCAGATTAACAATTGCAGTTGCATTGGCTGGAATACCGATACAACTGCAACCTTCGCCCCAAATTGAACGTCTTTCGACTGACTCCTTAGTTCGACGCGATTCTATCTTGAACCTCTTGCATGAGTGCTGGATCTTGCTGGACTCGTATCATAATCTCATTGAAATATTGGGGGTTTAGACCTTCATCTTCAATCGCCTGCTCCATATTTTCTCGAGCTTCTTGTTGAATTTTTGCAACTTGGGCAGAAGCTTGCTGGAATTTCTGATTCTCTTCCTCTGTAAATTCGGAGGCTGGATCAATCGTTGGATCTTGTAGTGCTAGATTCAGGTTTACGAATTGTTCTTCACTCAGACCTTCATTTTCAACTGCTTCCCAAGTCTTGGCTTCAGCTTTCTGCTGAATCTGCTGGGATTTGCTCATAGCCTTGGCAAATTTGTCGAGTACCTCGGGACGGATATCGTTCTGGGACTGTACCCCAGGAACCGATTGAGTCTCTGGTGTCTCGCCTACAGACTCATTTTCGGGATTTTCTGCTGAGGTTGTCTCAGGAGTAATTAGGGCAGTATCTTCCTCTGCTGATGGTTCGCAAGCGCCTGTAGCTATTGCTATGCCTAACAATAGCGGCACAATTAAAAACTTCATACTCATAAAAAGTGTTCTACGTCAATTCTGCAATGTCATCGTGGCTTTCGGCTATGTAAGAAAAGGTTAAAGGGATCTTTGTGCCTATTCCTCCTTTCCTTATCTTCAGAGGAGACAGCGAGTTGCCCTTTAGCCTTTCCCCTAACTTGACGCCAAAAGTCTATTCACCTGGGGTAGTGGGTGGATCTTCATCTGGGGTAGTGGGCGTGGTTTCGCCCGGTAGGGGTTCCTCCCCTGCTGGTGGAGTATTCAAGTCATCACCTGCCGGCTGACAAGCACCTATAGCGGTGGCTAGACCTAAAATTAAAGGAATAGCGATTAATTCTCGCTTCATTAGAACACCTCTTAACTCTTTGATCGTTCATTTTTTGACACAGAACATATTGCTATGATTTGCTCTTGGGGAAACAAGTTTGGTATTAAGAGTTTCCCCATTGATACGCTTGCCGCAACAGTGACAAATAATTGTCAAGGTTAAACTAACTTATTTAGTTTTGGAGCATTTCCTGGAATTGCTGCTGAAGTGTAGGGTCTTGTTGCAAAGCTGCACCAATTTGGCTAAACTGCTGAGCATCTAGACCCTCACGCTCTACAGCTTCCTGCATTCTAGTCTGAGCCTGCTGTTGGATTTGTGTCACTTGCCCTGCCGCCTGATCAAAGCTCTCCACTTCTGCTTGGGAGATTTCTGTACTCGGTTGAATTTCTGGGTTTTGCTGAGCTAGGGCGATTTCTTGGAAACGCTCTACACTAAGCCCTTGGTTTTCGATTGCCTCAACTAGCTCGACTTGAGTTTCTTGCTCAATGGATTGAAGCTGCTCTAGAGCACTGGCAAATTTTTGGAGATCCTCTTGACTAACTTCGAGTTGAGGAGTTTCCTGCATTTGGGAAGGAGATCCAGGTTGTTGGGCGGGCGTTTCAGCCTGTGCTTGGATGGGTAAGCTAGCAGCAAGGACTAGAGCTAAAACAGAACCACCAGTCAGAAGTTGCTTAAGCATTTAAAATGTCTCCATAGATGATTATCCACTTTGCTCAAGGTAGTGAAACCTCGGCAAATCTTGACACCTCATGATTGGATGCCTTTTTGGAGCCTAGCCTCTATTCCATTTACCGAGAAGAGCAGAGTTCTACCTTGACGAACAAGGGTCTAACCCTGTCTCCACGCTTTGCGGTTTGTTTGAAATCTTAGGCTCCACTAGTAAGCTTAAACTCAAAAAGTAAAAAATCCGGTAAGACATTGCCCCATGGCGCTCAAAACTATAGATTTGGCAGACGCTCAGTTACTCGGCTAATTCTCTGAACCACTTCCACAAGGCGATTACCCTCGACATGAACTTCTGGAGTTGGGTAGTGTTGCAACGTCTCAATTAGAGTGATTTTCCCATTGGGTAAAGCCGAACTCATCAAAGCGCCTCGTAAAGACTGGCGATTCGCGCGATTGGTAGGAGTATGAATGACTTGGCTGGTTTGATCCAACAGTAATTCTCCTGGGGCGCTATTGAGTACCCGATGAAGCAGGATTGGATTGACAGCCACCTCTTTTGTCAAAACTTGCCGCAATTCGGCTGGCTCTTTTCCTGCCATTTTTAGATAAGCTTGCAGCGAAGTCGAGAGTTCACCTGTTTCGGCAAAGGTTGTTAATTCCTCCACTGACACTGTCTCTCGTAAAAATCGGTATTTTAGCACTACCGATTCTGCGGCGTCTGCACGAACACCCCACGGCAACACACCCAGGAGTGTGATTAAACCCAAAATTAAACGCTTTGAAAGCGGCAAATATTTAGACATTTTTTAAATACCTTTTACTTTAGTTAAGCATGAATTAAGTAACCTTGCTTCTTTTATTTTTTTTTTAATTAATGCATCTATCTAACGATAGACAAGGATTATTTTAACTAAAAGCATTTTCTAAGTTAAGCTGTTCGGCATTTAAACTTAATGTCAAGAATTGCGAAATCGTTGGTGTGCGTTTAGCGAAGCCATGCCGCAGGCTTTGCATCTTGCTCGCTACTAATACCCAATTTAAATGCATGACAGCTTAACGTCTTGACAAGTAACATTATATCATGTAAACAGATAACTTGTAAGTAGTCGGACAAAAGAAACAGCTAAATAGTTATTGGGTTTTGGGTAGACATCTAACTTTTGACAGTTGTGCTGATGTATACAGGGTTTTAAAATATCCATTGTCGTGTCGCTTAAATTACCTAGGTTGAATTTCTTAACTATTTTGGGTATTTCTCTATAACCTTACGATTAAAGGTAAAACAGACAAATTCGCGACCTCAATTATTATATTAAGGCAGGTCTAATGAGTGATCAAAACAAGCACAATATGTCATCCGAATTAGCTACCCATAAATCTAAATCTACCCGCAAAAATATCGGTATTATACGATTCACCTCCATCCTCGCCTTAGGAAACTTAATTTTAGTTTTATTTCACTTGAGCTATATCCCTTTACGTAACTTATATCTAAAAACTTTTCCGGAGTTAACTGAAGTTTACGATCCAGTTGTAGGGATTGAACCCCACCCGGAAACAGAAAACTATCTCAACACAGTGAACGAGCTGGAAGAGCAGGTTTTGCAGACAGGATTACAGTCTCCTCAGACGGAAGAATTACTAGAGGAGTTACGGCTAATTAGTGAACAAATAATTGAAGAAAATCCCTTTGAAGGAGCAAATAAAACCAGCACATTAGAAAAAATTAAAAATGAAATCAGGCTTCGTGTCGGTGAAGAATATGCCCGTGATGCCTTGGCTACGTTTTGGAGCAAAGCTTATCTATCTCAGGCAGGCTGGCAAGAAGAAATTGCTTTTTTTCAGAGAGAAATTAAACCTTTGTTTAAGAGAAATTACTATCGAGAGATTGGACAATTTGGCTACTTTGTTGATTATTTTTGGAGAATTGACTTACCCTTTATTATCATCTTTGCCCTAGAGATTCTGGCGCGATCCTATTCTACCAGTAGTCGTAAGCCTCAGTTAAGCTGGAGGGAGGCGATACTGCGGCGGTGGTATGACTTTTTCTTAGTGCTTCCCTTCTGGCGGTGGTTACGAGTTATTCCTGTAACCATTCGCCTCTATCAGGCGGGTTTGTTGAATTTGGAACCTGTACGGAAGCAACTTAACTATGATTTTGCCGTGAGTTTTGCGGAACAAATTATTGAAATGATCGGCGTTCAAGTAATTGATCAGCTACAAGAATCTATACAGAGTGGTGAGTTAGAACACTGGCTGTTTTATCCTGAGTCTCACCGTCACTATATTGAGGTAAATGAGGTGAATGAAGTAAAAGCGATCACGACTCGCCTAGTGGATATCAGTATCTATGACGTTCTTCCCCAAGTTCAGCCTGATATAGAAGCCTTAGTGCATCACAGCCTTGAAAATACTCTAAGCCAATCTTCCGTCTATCAACAAATAGAGAATGTACCAGGTTTGAGTCACTTACCTCGGCAATTCACTGAGAAATTGGCAAAAGATGTCTCTCAGACAGCCTACCAAAACCTTGTAAATGCTCTAGAAGACCCAGTCGGAGCAGAATTAACTGCCCGTCTGACCCGAAACTTCCGGGATGCGTGGGATACGGAGTTACAGAAGAAGCAGAATCGGGAAAAATTTGAATCTTTATTGGTAGATATGTTAGAAGAAGTAAAAATAAATTATGTAAAGAGGATTGCCGAAGGAGGTGTTGAAAAACTGTCTGAAAAAGCTGACAAGGTAGAAGAGATTATTCGTCAAAAGTAAGAATTTAATCTTAATAATTTTATGGTGAGAAAGCCGCAAGTCGATCGTCAGCGGGAGCATCAAGCCAACGAGCGCACATTTCTGGCTTGGCTGCGAACTTCGATTGCTTTAATCGGGTTTGGTTTTGCTATTGCTCGATTTGGCATCTTTTTACGTCAAATTCAAGTAGCAGTGACTCAAGCAGAAGCCGAAATACATCCTCTGTTCAACTCTGAGAACCTGGGAGTAATGCTGGTCGTTTTTGGAATTGTGACAATCGCCTTAGCCGCTTGGCGTTATAATAGAGTCTTTTGGCAAATCGAGCGAGGAAATTATCGACCCAATCGACTGATAATTTGGATGACAACTGGGATAGTCATGGTTCTGGGAGTTTTGAGTCTTCCGTTTGTGTTTTGGCGCAATCAGATATCCACTCCTCCAGCGTCGCCCCCAAACAAGCAACAGTCTCATTACTGAAGAATCACCAAAATTGACAGTGGAAACCCTAATGGGTTGTTAGGTGGTTAGAGGGGAATCGAACGGTGCGATCGCGGCTTCGTGTTACCTTGGCTGTAGGTCAGATTCTATCGGCATCAGAGCCGTCCAGTATTACCCGGATTTGTGCTGGATTTAAGCAAAATCTGGTCGAGAGCGTACTGCTATACTTAGGTCACTAACTTGGTAATTCGATCGCGAACTCCGTTCCTTGACCGGGAGTCGAATCGCAGCGCAACTCACCCCCATGGCGTTCCACGACAATCTGATAACTGATGGATAATCCTAAACCCGTTCCCTTACCTACAGGTTTTGTGGTAAAAAATGGATCAAATATACGCTGGGAAACCTCGGTCGGTATTTCCACACCATTGTTTCCCATATAAATCACCACCTTTGCACCCCCCTGACTGTCACCATCCTCAGCCCGTTCCTCACCGGGAATCACAGCCGTGCGAACCCAAATTTGGGGTTCAAAGTCTAGGTCAACTTCTAGTTTCTCCTCTAGCGCATCAATGGCATTACTGAGGATATTCATAAACACCTGATTAAGCTGACCCGGATAACATTTAACCTTAGGGAGTTGACAATACTCTTTAATCAGATGAATCTGAGGACGGGATGATTGTTGTTTGAGTCGGTGCTGTAATAACAGCAGGGTATTATCAATCCCTTCATGAATATCGACCCGCTTATACTCCGCTTCATCCAGACGCGAAAAATTGCGTAAGGATTGCACTATCTTAGTGATGCGCTTCGCCCCCTCTTGCATGGATGCCAGTAATTTGGGAAAATCATCGGCAATAAAATCGAGGTCGATGCTATCAAGTTGTTCTGCGATCGCGCTCATCGGTTCCGGGTACTGCTGTCGATAGAGCTGGACTACGTGGAGCAGAGTTTGAGCATACTCCGTAGCTGGCTGGATATTCCCATAGATAAAGCTGGTGGGATTATTAATTTCGTGGGCAATTCCCGCCACCATTTGTCCCAACGACGACATTTTTTCGGCTTGAATCAGTTGGGTTTGAGTGCGTTTTAATTCATTGATAGTGAATTCTAACTCCAGTGTTTTTTCCCGTTCTCGTTCCTCCGCCTGCTTGCGCTCCGTGATATCGGTAATTGAACCAACAGCGCGGACGGGATTGCCTAACTCGTCCCAATGTGCCTGTCCCCGCACCAAAACCCATTTATAACTGCCATCTTGACAGCGCATCTGATACTCTAGGGAATAATCAGGCGTTTCCCTGTTAATATGTCGCTCAAAGGTGTCCTGAACTAAGGAGACATGAGCCGGATGAATGTAACTTATCCATTTGTCAAACGTATTGATATTCTCATAGTCATATCCGAGTATTTCTAGACAACGGGGTGATAGGAAATGCTCATGGGTAATCAGGTTATAATCCCAAATCCCATCATTATTGCCCTTAAGTGCTAATTGCCAGCGTTCCTCGCTCTTTCTCAGTTTAATTTCTGCCCGTTTGCGATCGGTGATATCTTGCCCAATGCCAATACTGGTGCCATCACTGAGGCGAATATTTGCCCAAGAGGTTTCCAGAATTTGACCATTTTTAGTCCGTAGGCTGAAATCTCGCCATTTTCCGGAAGCCTTGAACATAAAATCCAAAACCTTCTGGCGATCCGTTGGATTGGGATAACATTCGGTTAACAAATCAATCGTATCTAATTCTGCTTTATCCCACCCTAAAACCCGTTCCACCTCTCGGTTAACTAATCGAATATGACCCGTGGCATCATAAAAACAAATCATCACCGGAATATGGTCAAAGATGGTTTGTAGAAGTTCCTTCTGATAGCGAAGTTGATCTTCGGCTTGTTTTCGTTCGGTGATATCGCGGGTAGAACCCACCATTCGCACCGGATGTCCGGCGTCATCCCAGAGGGCTTGGGCGCGAGAGTGTAGCCACTTGTAGGTTCCATCCTGACAGCGCAAACGATACTCGATCGCGTAATGGGGTATTTTTTGCCTCAGGTAATCTTGTAGACTCTGATTAACCAGGGCAATATCATCGGGATGCAGATGGTTTTGCCATCCCTGAAAATCAAGTTCAATTTGATCGTCATCGTATTCCAGGATTTCGCGGTAGCGATCGGAAATTAAGGCTTTACCCGTGGTGATATTCCAATCCCAAATCCCATCCTGATTCCCCTGAAGCGCTAATTGCCATCGTTCTTCGCTTTCCCGCAGGGCGGCTTCAGCTTGTTTGCGATCGCTAATATCAGTGGCGGTTCCTAAAATTTGCTCCGGCTTCCCTTCCTGGTTCCAGGTAAAGACTGTCTCCCGACTAGACAGCCAACGCCATTCCCCATTTTTGTGTTTAATCCGATATTCTAAATCAAACACTTGGTCAGCTTGGGCGGTTTCCAAGTGCTGAAAATGGTGGATAATTCCCGGTAAATCATCGGGGTGCATCAGCTTCACCAGAACATCATCCTCCATTTGGATCACGTCTTCCGGTGTATAGCCAAGTAAGTTCTGGATTTTGCGATTAAAGTAAAGAATTTGCTTATTGATGCGGTCATAAATATACAAGATACTGGGATTTGCCTGAGTAATAGCACGCAGCAACCGTTGGTTTCCTTGCAGGGCTTCTTCAATCTGTTTTCGCTCGGTAATATCTTGCATTTGAGCAAGACCATACAACGGGTTACCCTGACTATCTCGCACTAAGGAAACGCTCAATAGAACCCAGATACTATGTCCTTGTTTATGAATATATCGCTTTTCTAAGTGGTAGTAACGAATTTCACCATTGAGAAGTTGACGGGCAGAATCGCGTTCGGCTTCTAAGTCGTTGGGATGGGTAATTTCTGGGCAAGTCTTGGCTAATAATTCGGCTTCGGAATAGCCAATAATTTCACACAAGTAACGATTCACTTTCCGGAAATGACCATCGAGGGCGACTAACGCCATCCCACTAGCGGCGTAATTAAACGCCTTACGGAAACAGTCTTCACTCTCTCGCAGTTCAGCTTCCATCCGTTGGCGATCGCTAATATCCCGCGCCACCCAGACAACCGATTGTTCCGCGATCGGGGAAATACTGGCGCTAAACCAAACCTTTCGCCCCTGTAGCCAAAGACAGTAATCTAAAGTCAGGGTTTGTTGAGTTGCGATCGCCTGTTGAATCGTTTCCACCCATACTGAATCGGTTTCTGGGGGATCTCCTAACAATCGCTGGATGATCTGATCTATAAATGTTGTATCCTCAGACAGAAAATTTGAAGACGTGGGAATAACTTCAATCTCTTGCATCTGGTGATCCTGAGTATTAATAACCAGGACGATATCCGTCATTGCCTCAAATACAGCCCGGATTTTGGCTTCAGAGGATTTAAATTTTGCTTGCAGTAATTCACGCTTACTAATTTCCTGTTGTAGTTGCTGATTTAACTGGCGTAATTGATAGGTTTGCTGATCTAACAAATTTTCTAAGGTATCCACGGTTTGATAAATATCAATGGGATTAATCGTGTTCAAGATCTGCGTCTGCGTAATTAAACCCGCCAATTCTCCGGCTTCACCCGACACAACCAACCGTCGCACGCGATGCTGCTGCATGAGTTGATGGGCTGTCCAAATCGAGTCAGTAGGTTGAATGAGTAATACATGCGTACTCATTACGGTGGTAACGGAGGTGTTCGCTAGATTCAATCCCAAGTTACCAAACTGGACAATATCCCGTTCGGTGATAATACCGATTGGGCGGAGTAAGTTTTGATTGTGTAGGGGCGGGTTGAGGAAATTCGGTTGGGCTATTGATGGTAATGTTTCTGCAAAACCCGCCTTGACTGAATTTTGCGTTGAAACAGGGAACTCAGCCTCTTCGACAATCACCACACAACTGACTCGCTGTGCATTCATCACTTGTGCGAGTTCCAGAATAGAAGTTGTTCCCATGGCGTGAATTACAGCAGTAGACATCACCTCAGAGACTTTTTTGTGGTTAAGTAAATCAACGGGTTGGAGAACATCGCGAATCGTTTGCGGTGTGATTACACCGATTAAATTTCCCCTCTCTCCCACCACCGGCAGATGACGAATTTTATACTGACGCAACCGATTAATCACGATAACAATATCTTGGGCTTCAGTTTCTGTGATCGTTATCACTGAAGTCGTCATCACAGACGCCAGAGATAAGGTTCGCCAGTCAACACCGGAAGCAATTAGTTGCACAGTATCTCGTTCAGTAAAAATACCTACAACCCGACTATTCGGTTGATGATTTGCTAGTACAAGTAGACAACTGCTGTGAGTCTGAGTCATCCGCGCTAAAGCCTCCTCCACCGAGATATCGGGTGTCGCGGTGAGAGGATAGCGATTGATCGCTAAACCATTGTTATGATTCAGTTTAAAAGCAGTAGCAATGCTCATGGAGAAGCGCTCCTGAAGCCAACGGTTTTTCTGTCTTCCTATTTAATTCAAGATTTCTAGACTTGTTTCAGGGTTTTATCTAATTTTTTCTCTGGATACTTCATACTGGCTGGCTACGGCGATGATTTTTTTTCTGCGATCGCCACGAAATGACTTAGGATTAAACCTGTCAAATCTAATGAGTAAACCTTAAGTATAGACGACTTTTGGGGATATCTGTATTTTGTGGTCAGAGAAATACTATGGAACGCTTAATTTCTGCCTCGGGGCTGCTGGTATTCATCGGCTTAGGCTACAGTTTTATCAATCAATCGGCGGGCGATTCGCTGGCAACCTGTATTATGGGGAATTGCCTTACAGTTAATTCTGGCGGTGTTAATTCTCAGAACAGTAAGCTGTTCGGTTAGGGAATCTGTAGGGGCGGGTTTAGGGAATCTGTCGGGGCGGGTTTAGGGACAATTGTCGGGGCGG
>NZ_JBKHHI010000167.1:0-13138 GCF_046539235.1 Coleofasciculus sp. | reverse complement strand
AGATTTAGGTGATTCCGTTTCAGGGTACTTTAGCGTAAAATCGAAACATAAGTACATAATTAGAACTAAAACGCAACAGGGGCATCTGTCAACGATGGAAAGTAAAAGCACTCAAAGTCAGCCAGATATGAAAAAACCTGAAATGCAAATGAGACGGATTACCAGTTATCAGGCACTGTGGAGACCCCTGGATAATAAAGGTCACTTTTGGTTTACCTATTTTGATGGCGATAGAGAACGCACGGAAGATTTAGATGCAGACAATTTCCGAATCATGCTCGATATCTTAGATACAGATAAGCCTATTTTCGGCGATCACTCCACATCTGCTGTTGCCGTACATTGGCCCGACAATGATATCCAGACTGGAGCATGGGCATAATTGGAACAGAGATAGGCAAGATGGGGGAGGTGAAAAAATGGAGAGTGTTGTGTAGGGGCGGGTTTTACAACTATCGTTTTTGACCTCTCCCAGATGCCACCAAACCCGCCCCGATTAAGTGCAAGCAAAAGAGATATCCTTTATCGCCCTCATTCCCTGATTTATCTGGGAATCCTGGAGCCATCTGCCATCTGCCTTGGGCAGTACCAACGTGTAAGTATTAAACCGGACATGATATGAAGCAGGTGGGATGAAACGAATTACCAGCTATCAGGCATTGTGGAAATCTCTGGAAAACAAAGGTCACTTTTGGTTTACTTATGCTGATGGTGAACAAGAACGCACCGCTGATTTAGATGCCAAGAACTTCCAGATGATTCTGGAAATGCTGGGAACCCAGAAGCCAATTTTCGCCGATCGCACCACCTCGACTGTGGAATTACACGGGGAGGTTTCCCAGAAACGCCTAACGGTTCTGCTGAAAGACGCGCCTTGAGGAGGGGAGATGGGGAAGATGAGGAAGCCATGTAGAGACGTAGCAGGCTACGTCTGGGAGATGGGGGAGATGAGGGAGATGGGAGAGATGAGGAAGCAAAGGACGTGAGGAAGCAAAGGACGAATGACAAAGGACAATCCTCACCCCTGATGACTGAGTGAGAGAACTCGATCTAACACAATTGTTAAGATATTTCACCAATGATGCCGTTCCCCTGAATAATGATATAAGAAGAATTTTTGGGGAGAGGTTATTATGGCTTACGTATGCGAGATAGGCACGGGCCACAGAGTTTACCTCGATAATCAAGGAACACAGACAGTTGTCACCACTCTCAGTGGTAGTCCAGGACAACAGCAACAAGCCAGTAACGGGTTTCAAACAGGAAACTGGACATCACCGCCGGAGGTATTCCGCACGCCTAACGGTGTGGTGTTAAAGATTTCTACAGCGCAAGGAGATCATTTTATCCAAGTGCAAGGAAGCAGCATGAGCGTAACCAGTGGAACTCCGTCTTTTGGTAGTTCTCAACAAATGCAAGTGCAGCAAGTCGATAGCACACCCGCTTCATCAACGCCTTCAATGGAACCGATGCAGCCGATGGAACCGATGAAGCCGATGGAACCGATGAAGCCGATGAATATGGGAGACATGCAAATGAACATGAACCCCATGGAAATGCGGATGGGCAATATGGAGATGCGGATGGGATCACCGAAGTCATCGTCGTCTTCAGCGCAAAGCAGCAAACGATTTTGCCCTCAATGCGGCTCATCCCTGACTCCTAGCGATCGCTTTTGTTCAAGTTGCGGATATCAGCTCAATTAAATCTGATCGTGGACAGCCGAACCTGTCACACCACAGATTTTAAATTTGTAGGTTGGGTTAAACTCATATTTTGCCATTTCCTAGGTTGGGTTGAACGAAGTGAAACCCAACACACTCTGGTTTAGACTTCCAAACCCTAATCCAACCTACGCCTTAACGTGTTAATCTAATTTTGCTAATCAGCTTACCGACTAGGCATTATCTTAAATTATCAATTAAGTAGGTTGGTGGTAGGTAGCCAAATTCAATTCCTAAACCCGCCCCTACACACCCTAACGAATGACATAAGACGTAGCTTGCTTCTCGCGCTCTTCGAGTATGACATAAGACGAATGACAAAAGGATGACCAATGCCGATTAAAGTTAGCCTAAATCATCAACTTGCTTATCACTTCCAGCGCCCCGTTATTCTTGGTCCTCACACCCTAGGATTACATCCATCCCCTCACTGTCGCACACCAATTCAAAGTTATTCTCTAACCATCCAGCCTCAAGAGCATAGTTTAACCTGGCAAAATGACCCCTACGGGAACCGCCTAGCCCGGTTGAATTTCCCCAAGCCTACCGATACTCTCGCGATTGAAGTCGATATTATTGCCCAACTGCAACCGATTAATCCCTTCAATTTCTTAGTTGAACAGTATGCTGAACGCTATCCCTTTAACTATGATCCCCAACTCCAAAAAGAACTGAGTCCCTTCCTCGAAATAAGCGAATCCGGAAAACTCTTATCTGATTGGGTAGAAGAAAATAGAAAAAATGACATCTATATTACCGGATTTTTAGGGGAAATTAATCAAAAACTTGCCCAGGATATTACTCATACCATACGCTTAGAAACCGGGATTCAATCCTGTGCAGAAACCTTGACCCAAAAAGTCGGTTCCTGTCGCGATACCGCCTGGTTACTGGTGCAAATATTACGACATTATGGTTTAGCGGCGCGATTTGTATCTGGCTATCTGATTCAACTCAAAGCAGACAATCCCCCTGTCGATGGACCCCCAGGTATCGAAGCCGATTGTGCCGATTTTCATGCTTGGGCAGAAGTCTATCTTCCCGGTGCCGGTTGGATTGGTTTAGATCCCACATCTGGCTACTTGGCGGCGGAAGGACATATTCCGCTTGTCTGTACTCCCAACCCAGAAACCGCTTCTCCGGTTAGGGGAACCAGTGAACCCTGTCAGTCTCAGTTAGAGTTTGCGGTGAAGGTGTCGCGTCATGAGAACATCGCCAGCCCCAGTAAACCTTATACGGAAACGCAATGGCAACAGATTGATAGTTTAGGCAAAGCTGTAGACGAAACGCTACAACGTGCAGGTGTGGGCTTAACCATGGGAGGTGAACCCACTTATGTCTCTATTGATGACTTTGAATCTCCCCAATGGCAAATTGCCGCCCTCGGTGACGAGAAACGCAAAATTGCCGGACAGTTACTCAAACGCTTAGAATCCCGGTTTTCTAAGGGCGGTGGATTACTACATTATGGGTTAGGAAAATGGTATCCGGGTGAGATTTTACCCCGATGGGCATTAGGATGCTACTGGCGCAGTGATGGTACTCCGATTTGGCAGAATCGAGAGTGGTATGCAGAAGAAGGGAAGGATTATGGACATACAGCGAAACAGGGGGAGATATTTATTCAGGCGTTAGCAAAGCATCTAGGTATTAATCCTGACTGTATTATTCCGGCGTATGAACATGAAGGAGACATTGGTGGGTATGTTTTACCAATATTACCTGTATTCAATGATGAGCAATTGTATTGGAGTACCTGTCATTGGCGATTTCCTGATGAGAGGTTGAATCTTCTGGTTGGCGACTCCCCCGCAGGGTTCCGTTTACCCCTGAATTCCATAGATTGGTCTGAGGAATTGGTACAGGAAGGAATTGTACCGTTGGACGCTAACCCAGCCATACCAAGTCCTGAATTTATTGATTCGCCCGATAATGCGATTCGTATTGCTTTAAGTGTAGAAGCTCGACAAGGAATTCTGCATATCTTTCTACCGCCTCTGACTTCAGCGCGAAGTTTCTTAGATTTAATCACTGCGATTGAACAAACCGCCATTAAGGTGAAAACCCCGGTGTTAATTGAAGGATATACGCCTCCTAGTAATGCGGGAATTGAAGGATTTCAAATTACGCCTGATCCGGGTGTGATTGAGGTAAATATTCATCCGGCAGGGAATTGGCAGGAATTAGTGGATATTACCACAATCCTGTATGAAGAGGCGCGGCTTTGTCGTTTGGGGACAGAAAAATATACCTTAGATGGACGGCGGGTGAGTACGGGGGGAGGTTCCCATATTACGATTGGCGGCAAAACTCCATTAGAGAGTCCTCTATTACGGCGTCCGGATTTATTAAGCAGTTTGATTCGTTATTGGCAAAATCATCCCAGTTTGTCCTATTTGTTTGCGGGGTTATTTGTGGGACCCACCAGTCAATCGCCCCGTGTGGATGAGGCGCGACATGAGAGTTTGTATGAGTTAGAGATTGCCTTTCAAACGTTACAACCGGGTGAGAAGGTAGCGCCGGAATTAGTAGACCGACTGTTACGAAATCTCTTAGTTGATGTAACGGGAAATACTCACCGCAGCGCTTTCTGTATTGATAAGCTGTATCCGGTGGAAAATTACCGCAATCAGTTGGGATTATTAGAATTTCGGGCGTTTGCCATGCCCCCTAATATGAGAATGAGTTTACTGCAAATGCTGCTAATTCGGGCGCTGGTGGCATGGTTTTGGGAGCATCCCTATACCCAAAAGTTAATTCGTTGGGGTACGATGTTGCACGATCGCTTTCTGTTACCGTACTACATCGGCGAGGATTTGCGGCAGGTAGTCAGCGAGTTACAGGAGGCGGGGTATCCGTTTAAATGGGAGTGGTTTGAGCCATTTTTTGAGTTCCGGTTCCCCCAGTATGGCGAGATTAGCCGAGAGGGAATAGAGTTAGAATTACGACACGCGATCGAACCCTGGCACGTTTTAGGGGAAGAAACGGGTACTGGTGGAACCGCTCGTTATGTGGATTCTTCTATGGAACGGATACAGGTAAGATTACGGGGAGCGATGGGACATTCGCCAAATCCAGATAATTTTTCCTCCCGTTATCAAGTGACTTGTAATGGTTATCTAGTGCCATTAAAGTCTACCGGTATACCGGGAGACTATGTAGGTGGGGTACGCTTCCGCGCCAGGGAATATGCGGCGTTATTGCATCCTTCAATTAATTCTCATTCCCCATTAGTCTTTGACATTGTAGATACCTGGACTCAACGCTCAATTGGGGGATGTCGCTATGACGTGAATCCTCCTAATGGTATAGTTTATGAGAAATTTCCCATCAATCATCGGGAAGCGGAGTCACGTATGTTGGAACGGTTTATTTCTCAGGATCATACACCGGGAATAATTTCGATTCCACCTTTATCATTGAGTCCGGAATATCCGTTGACATTAGATTTGCGACGGGTGAATTCGTTTCACAAAGAAACATAATTTGATAAAATCTTGTTTGTCGTAGGTGAGAGAAGCGCTTGTGAAAAGAGGACTAAAGTCCTCACTACAAACGATATCCTCACTCCCTTAATTTTTGTTCATTAGTTTCGAGTTGCTTCTCAACCAGATCAAGCGCATCCTTGGCTGTTAGATTCTGTTCTAGGATAGCCAGAATACCGGGTAGATATTGATCCATTGTCATGACATTGGTGTAGACAAGATTTTGCACCAGGGTAGGGGTGAGCCTATCTCGCTCAACATCTATGCTGGTTTTATAGCGAATTTCACCGTCGTCGAAATCGAGTTCAAAATTGCCGAGAATCATGCCATAGTTAGCGCGGGTGATAAATTCGGCAATGGTTGAGCGTTTATCTTCGGGAACAGCTTCAGGATATAGGGAGTAAAATACACATTGCTCTTCTGCTTCTCTTGCCTTAGCAAGGCAGTGCCACTGACCATTTTCACCCTGGAAGTTCATGTATAGGATGGGTTCATCTTCGTCTTCAACGAGGGGCCAATCATCAGTTTCAAAGAAGTTGAGCATGGCTTTGTAAATGAGTTGGTTCCCTGCACCGTCGGGATCAAGTTCCTCGCGAGCCGTTTTTGCCCAGTCTTGAAAAGTAGCTTTGATAGCATCAATGAATTCGCCAGTGGCGTCTTGAGTGATGACTTCAAATTCAGTATCTGCTAATTGTTCAAGGGATTTGGTAATTTCCTCAAGGGTTTCAGCCGAGGTATCTTCGCTGAGTTCGTTAAAGTCGGGCAGGTTTTCCTTCGCCCAGTTTTCCAGGTAATTGCGAAGGGTTTGTTG
This sequence comes from Coleofasciculus sp., assembly GCF_046539235.1. GTDB lineage: Bacteria > Cyanobacteriota > Cyanobacteriia > Cyanobacteriales > Coleofasciculaceae > Coleofasciculus. The sequence continues at coordinate 7,118 of NZ_JBKHHI010000167.1, read as the reverse complement.
GAGTTCTTCTTCGGAAGGAGGATCTTGCATAGGAATGAATAGCGTAGCGATTGAGCCAGAAAAGCCAGATTTTGTCTCTTTTTGGGATGGTTTTTAGGATTCGCTAGGTTAATTCCCATACTCTTAACGTCGCGTCTTTAGACCATGTTATCAAGGTTTTGGCATTGACCATCTTTGCCCCTAAAATCTCTGCTTCATGTTCTGTTAATGTCTGCACACATTCACCAGAGTTCAAGTCCCAAAGGCTCATGGTTGTATGCCCCCAACTCAAAAAACGTGATGTTGAAAGTATAATACCTCCGTTCACTTCTGCGTCGAATTGGGTAACGCTTTCACCTGTCACCTTATCCCAAAGATGACAACGACCATCTAGCGATTGGGACAAGAGAAAGTTGGTAGATACGCGCCAGACATGTAATACAAAATTGTTGTGCTGTGCAAACACACATTTAGACTGTGTGGTTGAGGTATCCCAAATGCGTACTGTCCCATCACTTGACCAAGAGACAATGTCGCCGTTATCGAGGGCGAAGGCATTACGGATATCATTCTCATGTCCTCTGAGTGTCGCCTCGACTATTCCATCCTGTGTCCAAATCTTGAGGGTGCGATCATTCGACCAGGTCAGAATGCGATCATTAGGTAGTAAATGCCCCCCTTCGGGCGCATCCCCATGTTCCATTGCACTATGTACACATTCCCCAGTTTGCAAATCCCAGAACTCCAAGGCTATTGAGGGCCATGTAACAGCTACACCGCGATTTTGCAGTAAAAGAAAAGGACGTGCCATCGACGCCTGATAGTAACGAAAGCAGGCGTCTTTGAGTATTGAAATCGCCTGACCTGTAGAGATATCCCAGGAAATGAGGTTACCTTCAAGATCCCAAGAAACAACACAGTTGGGACACCAATAGGCAGTACCCATAAAGCTCAGTTCTGGTCTGATCACCTTCCGTTCAAGTGTGCCTGTTCTTGCTTCCCAAACACAAAGACTGCCGTCGTAAGCTGTAGAGGTAATCAGACCCTCAGGTAAGTTTAAAGCATGAGTGACTTGAGCATCGTGTCCATCCAGAACATGAGTTGGGGTTGAACTCTCAAGAGACCATATCCTGAGTGTAGTATCATCAGACCAGCTCAAAATATTACCTGAATCCAAGCTAATGATGCCACTAATTCTCTCTTCATGACCTCGTAGTATGTTTTTAGGCTTTAGCTTACCTGTACTCATAAGATATCCATTATCAGTCTTTACCTTCCTATTTGACTCGATCCTTTAGCTTTCGCCGGAGTAAGCCTAAGAATACTGCACGCTTCGTAGGATTTGTAATAAGTATATTGAGGGGATCTGTACTGGCATAGGTTGAGGAGGAGAGGTCACGCTCCAATGCGGAGATGAAATTGTTGATACGCTTATTTGTGATGTCTTTACGACCTGTAGTTGTAGTGGTCTGGAACTGTTTATCCATACCACGCGATGCTGCTGTAGCTCCTCCGGTTGGTGCTGTAGTTCCCGCCGCTCGTTGATTAAGTGATTGGGCAGCAAGGAATTTACCGTCATCGTCTCCAGCGGCGTTTCCTTCGCAAATTATGCACTGCTTTTGAAATTGACCTCCTGTTGCGATTCCTACCTTGGCTGACGTACTTTCCGCAAGACCTCGCATGTGCGAATAGAGCTGTGAATAGAACTGTGAGTTTGGCAATGCACTGAAGTTTGATGAACCAAGCACAATTTTTAATGCATCATTTATTTCTGCTTTAGCATGAGCGGCAGTTACCACATTATGTGGAGTCGTCACACCGGGCTGTGCTTGACAAGAGGCACAGGCAGTATTTCCGGAAAGACGCTGAACTTCGAGAAACGCTGGTCTCCCAGTATGTTTCTGCATTTTGAACATGAATTTATGGGAAACACCACCAACTACTGTGTCATTAACCACCTGTAGGGTGGGAACAATCTTCTGATCGGGATTACTTCGATTGGCATTGACCCGCCCAACAATAGCATCCACAAGCCTGTCAATTTCATCAATAACTTTGTATGTCTTCTTGAGTCCAGTGCTACGCTGAATTGCTTGGGCAAGATCATTGAAGTTGTTATCATGGTCATCTAATGTAATATTTGTCTCTAACTCTTCAACATTGGGCGAGATGGTCATCTTAGTCCTGATCTGTTGATCATTCTTGACCCCCTCGTATGCTTCGAGATTTACCGAAAACTTAATGCCTTTGATCCGCTTGTCAATCTTTTGCTGTCCCTGCTGTTCAAGTCGTTTGGCAAGGCGAATTTTGCGATCATAAGCAGATCGTAGGTCGCTATCGCCCCCCTTGTCAGATTGATTGAGCGTAGCCGCCGTATCCTGAAGAATTTGTCTGTGGAGCGATGAGTTGTTAATGCCAGCATAGTATTTCTTCCCACTAACATCTTTTGCAACCCACCCTTTGCCAGCCATGGCTTTGGCACGCTTGCCTTGCTTAGTTGCGATACTCTCGATCATCCACATTGAACCGCGTGTCAACAAGGTTGTTTTTATACTGGCACCAGACTTTCTCGCCGGAACTTGAGAAAGTTGTGACTTGACTACAGACTCCGGTTGAACCTGTTTTCGCGTCAATTTCTGTGTCTTCTTCCATCCTTGTTGAGCCACTTTTTGTGCGATAGGACGCAGCGCCTTGTCTTCGTCTTGGTCTTTCTTTTTATCTTGATTTCCTTTTTTGCCCTTCTTGCTCTTATCTTTCTTGCCTTTTTTACCCTTAAACCGCTTCATCAAACTCTTCGCCAAGCCCTTGAGCTTACCTGCCACCTTCCGTGCTGCCTTGGCAATCTTGACAATGATGAAGTTCGTAATAAAGTCCAGCAACACGATCGCGGCTGAAGCCAACAATGCCCCAAACTGAGGACCCGCCGCCCCTGTCTTAATCGCCTTCAAGAACTCGATGAAGCGTCCAAAGGCTTGAATAATCTGACTAACCGTGCCCCAAGCTGCCTGTAATCCCTGGATAATCGCCAATACTGCCCCAGCCGCAGGCACAATCATTGAGACAAGACGCTCCAGCAAAACCCCAATAATAATCGTCGGTAACGCCTGCTTAACCGCTGTCCAAGCCATCTTGCCAACCTCTGCCATGGCGATACCGCCTTGGGTCAAGATCTTCCAAACGGCTGCACCTAAACCGAGAACGGCTTCTAACTTTTGATTGAACCAGGTTTGTACCTGTTCTTTGAAGGCACTCCAGAGGTGATTGCGGATACCATCAGATACTGCTGCCCCTAAGTTACCAATCCATTGTCCGGGATTAGCGGCAATATCCTTCGCCAACACCGCAAAAGCACCCAAAGCTTTGGCAATCCCTTCACCCAACTTAATCGCCCCCATGACAACGCCTTCATAGACGCTGACGACGGCTAACATTCCTTTCTCAAGTAAACCTAGGGCGGCATCTAGGGCACCACCTAAAACATCCAAGGCTTTCTGAATTCCCTGATTCAGGTTTTCGGCTAGCTGATTAACTGTATCTTCTGCCTGCTGAACTTTTTTCTCGATCGCGCTACGCCATTTGTCTCGTAATCCGGGCCATTTGGCTAGAAGGGTATCGCCTAAAGCAATCAACGCATCTCCCACTCGACGGATGACTGCCACAATCCCTTGGCGTGCCTTTTCAATCGCGGCGGCGGCTAGCTTTTTAGCGGCTTCAATCGCTTTTCGCATCGCTGCACGAGCCGCTTCAAAGGCTTTTTTGATCGCTTTCTTAATCCCGTCAAAGAAGGCTTTTGCCTTACTCGCTAACCAGCCAAATAACCCACCTGACTCTTCTTCCCCTTTCTGCTTCTCCTCAGCCGCCTTTGCTTCACCCTTCTGACGCTCGGCTTCTGCCTCTGTTTCGCCCTTTTCGATTTCCTTGACAGCTTCGGCATCCCCTTCTGCTTGTTTCGTCTCAACCTCTTGCAGCCCTTCACTCACCAGTTTGTCGCCCTCTTGGCGCGACTGGCTGACTAAATCATCCTGTTCTTTGCTCCATTGACCTTGTAACTCAGCAACTTCGCCCTTTGCCTTTGTCCGCTCTTGGGCTTGTTGAGCGATATTATCTTTTTTGAGTTGTTCAACCTCTTGCTTGGCAGTGGCTTGCTCCTCTGCCACCTTAGTAGCATGGTCTTGTTTCTTCGCCGCTAAATCACTTTGAGCTTGAGCAGCAGCCGCTTGAATTTCGCCCCCTTTCTCTTGTTGAGCGAAGATAGATGCGGCATCTCCCATACCATCTCCCCCGGCTCCGGTTGCCAGGGCAGCTCCCGCTCCAGCAGCAGCGCCTGCGGCTCCCCCGCCAGCGCCTCCAGGAATCTGCGCTTTCAGGGATTTTTGCGGTATTGTTGGTTGAATGTTCTCTACGCCTGTGGGTTTAGCCAGTTCTTGCTGACCTTTGACTTGGGCTTCTGTTAAGCTGGTTTCCAATTCAGCCCGTTGTTCCTGGGCTTTTTGCGGATCAGCATTGCCCTCCAGCGCCAGTTTCGGCGGGAGTCCGGCGGACACTTGATTCGCCCCTGGATCACTGACTGGCAATCGCGTCACTGATGCCTTCATGTTGCTGATATCAGCATCTGACAGTTTGCCTTCTTCATTCCCCTGCACGGCTGGTGCTGGTGTAGATACCTGGGGCGGGGCTTTTTCTGGGGGTAAAGGTTTAGGTTCGGGGACGGGTTTTTCTTGACCCTCGGCTTTTTTGGCGACGGGTTTAGGTTTGTCGCCGCCTGAATCTGCTTTCACCACTGCCGATTTCCCTGTCCCCGCTAAGGTATCGGCGCTAGGCTGATTGGCGGCGAGTTCAGATTTTTGTTTGCCAACATCATTAGAAACGGCTGCGGTAACACCCCCTAACGCCGATACTAATTGGGCAGGGGGCAAGCCACTCACAGCACCGAGGGCAGCCGCCGGATCAGCTTGGGAAACATCCGGGGGTGCTGGGGGAGGTGCAGATTCTGCGATCGCACCACCGCCTCCACCGCCTCCAGTCGGGAGACTGCCTGTAGCGGGTTCTTCTGCTAGGGCGGCGAGAGCCACATCTTTTTCGGCGGATGAGAGTTGCTGACTTTCGGTATCTGTTTCTGGAGCCACTTCAGCCAATCGTTTCTCCATGGCATTGGCTTCAGCCTCTTCATCAACAGTCGCGGCTTCAACGTCACCCCCGCCAGCACTGGCTCCCACTGCGGCTCCGGCGCCACCACCTCCTCCGGCTGCGGCAGGACTACTGATGGCGGCTGCGGGAGCGGCAACACTATTTGTCTTCGTCTCAGGAGATTGGACTGAACCTGCATCAGGTTGGATGGCTAATTTCGGAGCCGCCTCTTGTCCCGATTTTTCTGGATTTGCCCCAGGCTGTGGAGTTGGGGTATCAGCCTGTGTTGAGCGTGTCGAGGTTGGGCTTTCGGTTGCGACTTCGGTTGGTGTCGTCTGATCGCTCTCAGAATTACCTGCCGTTAAGGGTGGGGTTCCCGTATCCGTAGATTTGCTCACCGCTTCTGGTTCTGGCTTGTCTAAGGGTGGCTCAGAAACGGCTTCATCTGCACCAGCTTTCTTCGCTTCAGAGGGTTGAGGATGAGGAACTCCCCCAGCATCGGGTAGCGGGGTTCTGTTGGGACTCGATGTAACTCCCTTGGCTGCGGCAGTATCACCCGGTTCTATTAATTGATCCGCTTCACTGGGTTTAAATGTCTGCGGTAAGGACGCAGATCTATTCGTTTTCAGCGATGTGAGCGGTTTTTTATTCCTGGCTACCTTGGCGGGTAAGTTAGCGAATTGCTTCGCTTTGGCTAAAGGATTGTTATGAGTCTCAATGACCGATGAGGATTGCTGATCACGGTCAACATTAGTGGAAAACTCAGGAATTTTCTCGGTTTCATCCTGGGATTCTGGAAATAGCTTTCGCCTTAGCTGCGCCTTCGTCTGAGGAGAAATGGTTTTGGCAACGCTGACAGATTTAGGTTGAATTGTCTCTGTCTTTGGTGGTGGAGTTGGCTGGTTTTTGTCTTCAGGTTCAGCAATTTCCTGGGGTTGAATCCCCTGATCTGAAATCGGTTGTGTGTCTGATTCCTGTAATCGTTGTACCACCGCTGCTTCTGGCGATGCCTCCTGCTCTTCTCGCTCAGAAACCTCTTCCGATTCTCCAGTCTCAGCTTGATCGAGTTGCTGATCCCGCCACAAATTCAACCGATTCTTTACCGGATCGACTCTCTGAATCGGTGGTGGATTCCACCCGCCAAACTGCCCTACTTTCGTCTGAATCGGTAACTGGGATCTTTCCGGTGCATAAGCTGGGATATTCGCCGCATTATAACCAAATTGCTCTGTCCCTTCCTTTTGTTCTTTTTGTTCTTGAATAGAATGGGTTTCCTGTTTTTGGGATAACCCTGGCTTCTGAGCGCCAAAGGGACGTGTCTGTAACGGATTGCCATGAGGTAGCTGGGCATTTCTTGTCGGGATGCCTTTCCCGAACCCCCGGGTTCGCAACGGATTGACTGGAGTGGTTTTAGGCTCCAAGGATGCTCTTTTGCGAACCTGCCGTCGGCTACTCATTGCCTACCTGGTATCAGTTGTTCTAAATTTTGCGTTTTTAGTTTAGCATTTTTTCTGCTTGCTAAATCAAATTAAACGTAACATAATGTGAAGTCTTGTTGAGTACAGTCGAGGTGATTATCGTCTGATTTTAACCTGAACCTATTATCAGGGTACGATAGTCGAAGTGTCCCTACCCATCTCAGGGATAATTGATTGGGTAGGGGTACGGCATTGCCGTACCCTATGATAGTTAGTGATAATCTCTCAACAAAAACTGAAATCGCCAAGCGATCGCCTCTTCCGCATACCCTCCCCAAAGCCTGTGAAGCCAAGCGATCGCGCCAGGGAATTACACCCAGGATTCAATCCACCATAATCTGTCGCCTCAATAGACTCATCATTTCTCCAGAAGCACCATAAGGAATCGGTGGACTCCATTCCCTCACCTCCGCAAACCGTAAGCGATGCAGCGTTTTGATAATGCTGTTAATCCCTTTACGGGAACCAATCACCATCACCTTAATAAATTCTTTCTGAGAAACCGGATCAGTAGAAGCCTGAATAGAAACCTCA
>NZ_JBKHHI010000166.1:0-13201 GCF_046539235.1 Coleofasciculus sp. | reverse complement strand
AATTAAATGGACACAACTGGACTCGAACCAGTGACCCCCACGATGTCAACGTGGTGCTCTAACCAACTGAGCTATGCGTCCAAACCAAACAGTATCTTACTGTAGCACGAATCTTTGAAAAGTGGCAAGCAAGTCAGATCAAGCCAAAATAGTTTTTCTCTCCCCGCCCCCCTGCACCTAGAGCCCCTCCGCCACCTTTTTGCGAGCTAATAGTCCTAACTGTCGCTGGTTTTGCTAAAATACCTAGGTTGTTCAGCCTAAACCAGCATCTTTGAATCAATCAGTAGAAATCTCCGGTGTAGATACCTTAGCGCAAGAACTTGCGACAATCCAGCAAACAGGTTCTAAGCGGATTGCCCTGTTAGGATCGCGTCATGTACCCATTACCCATCAACATCTGATCGAGATGATGAGTTATGCCTTGGTTCTAGGTGGCAATCGTCTGATGACCTCTGGCGCAATAGGTACGAACTCAGCCGCGATTCGCGGTGCGATGCGTGCTGACCCGAATTTGCTGACGGTCATTTTGCCCCAAAGCTTAGAACGTCAGCCACGGGAGTCGCGAGTTCAACTCCAACAAGTGATGCACTTAGTCGAAAACCCAGAAAATGATCATCTGTCTCTGGCAGAAGCTAGTGCGTTGTGTAACTCCGAAATCATTTCCCGATGTCAACAGCTTGTTTGCTTCGCCTTTCATGACAGCAAAACCTTGCTGAGAACCTGTGAGGAGGCTGAGGAACAGCGCAAGGTGGTGACCATTTTCTATTTTGATTAACCGAAAAGCACGTCCTGTACCCGATGCGATTTATCGCATCTAATTCATCGCCCTAAATCATGTAAAGCATGAATAGCAGCTTGACACCTCTGAGTCACGGCGGCTAAATCAGGTCGTTTCGTCGAAGCTGGGGGGTCAATGGGTTGACCAATTCGCACGGTTACGGGTACAGGACGCGGTATCCGTGATCCTTTGGGAAAAATGGCATGAGTTCCCCATAAACTCACGGGCAGTAGAGGGGCATTTACTTTAGCCGCAATTAAGGCAGCACCTAGTTTGGGTTCAGGAATACGACCATCTGGGGTGCGCGTTCCCTGTAAAAAGACACCCACAGCCCACCCCTGTGATAAACACTCAATCGCCGCACGAATGGCACTCCGGTCTGCTGCACCCCGCTTCACTGGGTAAGCGCCGTATAACTGAATAGCTTGTTTGAGTCCCGGAACACGAAATAGTTCCTCTTTTGCCATAAATGCCACCGGACGCCGCACACAATTGGACAAAATCGGTGGGTCAAAGTCACTGGCGTGGTTACTAACTACGACAAGTGGACCATCCATCGGTACATGTTCAGCACCATGAATGTGACCTCGTAGGTAAACCTTAAGCACTGGGCTGACTACCGACCATTTGAAGGTGTGGTAGAGGATTAGGCTAGCAAAGGGTTCGCGGTTTCTAGTCACAGAACATCCTAAGTAGATGGGAAAAATTCAATTTAACGGTGGATATCGTCATTGGTCATTAGTCATTGGTCATTCGTTATAGTTTACTGTGCCTGTGTTAACTTGGGAATTGGGGTGGGTGAGCATCCAATGTCGGCTGCTTAATTTTCATCGCTTCGGCTTGGTCAATCGGAACTAATCGCCCTCCCCGATTTTGTACCAAATCGAGATTACGGTAAACTCCTCAGGTTAACGATAGATTAACACGTTGAGTCGCCCGTCAGTAAATCATTGTATTTCCGATGTTATCGGGCTAATCTGAGCAAGTTTGAATAAGCCGTTTAACCCGACAAATCAGATAAGCTGCTTACATTTTCTAAGACGGCATCCCGACACATCCGTTTAATTAAGCCTGTGAGAACTTTCCCCGGACCAATTTCTACCACTTTCTCAATCCCTTCCTCTGACAGGTGTAAGGAAATTTCTCGCCAGCGTACAGTTCCCGTCATTTGATGTTGGAGGCGTTCCTTGAGAACAGCCGCTTCTGTGGCAGGTGTGGGTTCTGCATTGGATAACACGGGAATCTTCGCGTCACTAAAGGGAACAGAGTCTAACACCCCTTGAAACTCCGTCGCGGCTGATGCCATGAACGGTGAGTGAAACGCCCCAGATACATTTAACCGCACCACTCGCTTGGCTTTAACCTGACTCAATACTGCTTCTACTGCATCGGGGGTTCCAGAAATCACGACTTGCGTTGGACTATTATCATTAGCTAATACCACATCATCATGCTGCTGAATGTATTGGTCAAGCTGGTCTTGATTAAATCCAATTAAAGCTGCCATCATGCCACCTGAGGCACTATCCATTAGTTCAGCACGACGTTTGACCAGATTTAACCCCGCCTCAAAGTCAAAGACACCCGCCACGTAGAGTGCTACATATTCGCCCAAACTGTGACCCGCGACGAGGTGCGGTTGATGTCCTCGTTCCTGGATAATATCGGCTAGGATGCTTTCGATGACATAGAGACAGGGTTGAGTATAGAGAGTGCGAGACAGTTTCTCGTCAGAACTTTGGCACAGTTCTAGCACGTCCCAGCCTAAGATTTCCTGGGCTTGGGCAAATTTGGCTTGAGCCAGGGGTAAATCGGCTAAGTCGGTTCCCATCCCGACAGCTTGAGAACCCTGTCCCGGAAACACCCATGCAGTTTTAGTCATTTGTTATTCCTTACATGTTGGTCAGTGGCAAAGGTGCGTTACGCTACGCTCTCCCCACGATGGCGGCGTGACACAGCTAAAATTGTGGAATAGATTTTACCATTGAATCGGGCGCAAGTCTTTGCGCCCCTACGGTTTCGCGGCTAATGGTTAATTCATCAAATAAGCAAGTATCAAATCTAATGTAGAGACTAACCCAAAACTTGTCAAACTCTTTATCAGTGATTGATTTGCCTTTCTGACTTAAACAATCCCGCCAACTGTCTAAGCAATCAGCAAACGCAGAATCCTGAGATTTAATAGTTTTTAGTACAGTTTCTAATTCACCTTTACCATCTACATTGGTGAAATAGCAGGATAACTTGATCACCTCTCCAGTAGCCGTACTAATTTCTATGAATTTTCCTATTTGTGATAAATTTGTACTATTCGTGAAAGCTTGATTAATACATTCGTTCACCCATTGAATTCGCTCATCTACAGAAAAATTATCGATATCTCTGACAATACCAACCTTTTGTATATCTCTTTTCTGAATATCGGCTACTAAAGCTTTGAGAGCATTAATGAGTTTTGATTGACTCAATCCTTCCAGACATTCATAGTCATTGATGCAAATAGGAGGCTCAAGGAGAGTGGCAACCGTCCTTTCTGCTCTTTCCGGACTAAGTAGAGTGTCGGTTCTCCAATAGAAAAACTTTCTACTTTTTCAATCGAAGGATCTAATATTTTAAAGGCTTTGAGGACTTCCTCATCTTTATCATTTAAACGGGCTTTGTCATACTCTTCAGTTAAATCTTTATTTGACAGTCTTCCAAAAGATGGAATGATAGGCAGATTATTATAATCGGGTATATCATGGAGCAAAATTCCATCTGAAGTTGCTATAACAGGATACTTAGATGTCTCTTGATTATCTTGGATGACTCGAACTTGCAAAACTGACGACATGGGTTCATTTTTAGATATCAGAGTCAGCGGGTATACGTTAGAACATTCCCCCTATTGCCTTTTCACCTAATTTTATTGTCCTAACCTCAATACGTAGTGCTATAAACTTATATCGAATGGTACGCTCCTCCTATTCTGGTGGGCAATGCCCACCCTACTGGCTACGGTAGACTTTTGAACTGAGGGCGCACAACGAATCCGCTTCATCCTATTGAGGATCAACGCGAAGTTTTCCGGCTGTCAACGCATCTAAGGGCGCTTGAAATAAATACCCTTGAGCATAGTCACAATCCAGCAGCCGCAGTTGAGTCAATTGCTCTTTTGTTTCTACGCCTTCGGCAATAACCTTCATTCCCAGGCTATCTGCCAACATGATAATTGTGCGGACAATTTGCAGGGGTAATCCTTTGGTGCGATTGATCATGCCTGCTTCACAATGCCCTTGATCATCGATGCCAATATTACTAATCAAAGACTGATCAATCTTAATCGTATCAATGGGAAATCGATGCAAATAACTTAACGACGAATAACCTGTACCAAAATCATCAATACATAACCCAATTTGGCGATCGCGTAATTCTTTGAGCCGTTCTTCCGCTATCTCTGGGTCTGCCAGTAAACAGCTTTCAGTAATTTCCAACTTCAAATGACTCGGATGCAGATGGGTTTCGTGCAGAATTTTGTCCAGGTGTTCTAAGAGTTCCGGTTGTAAAAACTGCTTGCTGGAAAGATTGACATAAATCGTCAACTGCTCAGCCAATTCTTCACTAAGTTCACTGTCCTGAACCGTATCCTGCCAAAGTTCTAACTGACGACAGGCTTGGCGCAACATCCACCACCCCATGGGAATAATTAATCCCGTCTCCTCTGCCATGGGGATAAACTCACCGGGATACACTAATCCTCGGCTGGGATGGTGCCAACGCAATAGTGCCTCAAACCCAGCAATCTGATGCGTCGAGAGGGAGACTATCGGCTGATAGTAAATCTCAAATTCCTGGTTTTCCACCGCCCGTCGCAACTCGGTTTCCAACTGCAAGACGCTGAGGGCATTTTGATGCATGGTGAGGTCAAATACCTCATAGCGGGAGCGCCCTAATGCTTTTGCCCGGTAGAGGGCGGTATCGGCATCCCGCAACAAGTCTTCGGGACGATCATAGTTAGTGATATCCCCCTGCTTGATCTCCCGACTTAAAACGATTCCGACACTCGCCCCGGTAAAGACTTCATGTCCATCTAAATTAAATGGGGCGGCTAATTCTTGCTGAATTCGTTCCGCCACGCGGGTTGCATGGTGAATATCTTCGATATCTTCCAGCAGAATGGTAAACTCATCTCCACCCAATCGCGCCACTGTATCCTCTGTCCGCAAACAGGATTCTAAACGACGGGCAATGCCAATCAGCAGTTGATCCCCAAGAAGATGCCCTAAACTATCATTGACCACTTTAAACCGATCTAAATCTAAAAAGAGTAAGGCAAATCGATAGGTGTGATGGCGTTTGGCTCGCTCTACGGTATGACTTAAGCGATCCATAAATAACGCCCGATTGGGCAATCCGGTCAATGTATCGTAAAACGCCCGGGTTTGCAGTTGGTCTTTTGCCAATTTATGTTCGGTGATATCTTCGACTGTGCCTTCGTAATACAGCAATTCACCTGTTGTCATATCCCGAACAGCACGGGCATTTTCGGCAATCCAAATCACGCTGCCATCTTTGCGATAGACTTGGGACTCAAAATCAGCTACCGCATCATTTTCTTGCAACAGCCGACTAAACTCCGCCCGTCGCTGGGGATCAACATAAAGCTGATGTTCGATATCGGTCAGTCGCACCATCAATTCCTCGGCAGAGGAATAGCCGTATAAACGAGCAAGGGCAGGATTGGCGCTAATATAATGCCCATCAGCCGTGGATTGGAAAATTCCTTCCAAGGCATTCTCAAAAATACTGCGATATTTGGCTTCTGCCTGTTGCAACGCCTGTTCTGCCTGTTTACGTTCCGTAATATCCCGTGCTACCCAAACCACGGAGTCTTCCCAGGTGGGGGAAATCGTCGCCGCAAACCAAACTTCGCGATCGCGCACTGTTAAGCTATACTCAATATTCAAACGCGAAGATGTGGTGATTGCCTCCTGGATATAGGTCAAGAACTGATCGGCTTGAGTTGTACCAAAGAGTTGAGGCAGGGTTTTGCCCACAAATTCTTTGGCATTTTTCGGCAACAACACGGGGTCAGGATTCGTCGGGGCAATTTTCAGAAAACATCCCTGACTATCCAAGACAAAGATAGAATCCGTCATCGCCGCAAATAATGCCCGCAACTCCGCCTCAGAGGAACGCAACGCCACTTCCGCCTGTTTGCGCTCAATTGCTACCCCTAATTGAGCCGCTACGGTAGAAATCAAGTTTACCAAACGCCAATCCGTTTGCCGCGATTCAAACCGGAAAAACGTTAATACTGCCAAAACCTGGTCATGAGCGATAATTGGCACCGCCAAGCCCGCTTTCAAACCACAAGCCTTTGCCAGAGAGGAGCGCACGAAGGAGGAATGAGGCGCACGGGACACATCGGGAATCCATTCTGGGCGACGGGATGCCCAAACTCGTCCGGGTAGTCCACAGCCTAAAGCAAAGGTAAAGGCGGGACTGTAATGGCAAAAGTCTTGCCGGGTGGACGCCTCAGACGCTAAGAAAGGGGGATAGGGAGACGCTGCGCCTTTATCGGTGTGAGTAGACGTTCCACCTTGCTGCTTACCTTCTGCCTTCCCAGGCTGTTCCTCTCCTCTGCGCCAAATTGTGGAACATGCTAAAACCTTACCATCGGCACGTTTGACCCAAGCTTCGCCCAAATCCCAATGGGTGGCTTTCCCCACTTTGCTCAAGGTGACATATAAGGCTGACTGAAAATCTGGGGCTTCACCAATCGCCTGGGTCATGGTTTGCAAGAGTTCTAGGGCGTTTGTTGCCCATTTGCGTTCGGTGATATCGGTAATAAAGCCCTCTAAAGCCTGTAATTCTCCATGACGAGAAAAAATGCCGCATCCTTGTTCCCAAACCCACTTCTGAATCCCGGTGGCGGTAGTAATTCGATATTCGAGTTGATAGGGTCGTTTTTCGGTAACGGCGGCTTGCACATCCTGCTTCACCCGTTCTCGGTCTTCTGGATGAATCACGTCACTGAACACTAATGCCCGATTTTCTACCAAATCAGAGGGATTGTAGTGCAGTAGATTAAAACAGCCCTCACTGACAAACTCCATCGTCCATTGACTATCCGCCCGACACCGATATGCCATCCCGGGCAGATTGCCCATCAGTGTGGCTAGGGTGCGCTGACTTTCTTGCCAAGCCCCTTCAGCTTGCTTGTAATTGCTGATATCAAAGGCGCTTAAGAGGATGGCTGGTTTTCCTTGAAACTCAATGATCCGGGTACTCATATCCAGCCAGCGACTATCACCGGTTTTGGTCAGGATTTGCACCTCATAGCGGCGTTTTGCCCCCCTCTGCGCTTTTTCAATCAGGGATTGTTTCGGCATGAAGGCGTGGCTACTCGGATGCAGTAAGTCCCATAAATCCATGGTTAATAACTCAGATTGGCTGTATCCTGTAATTTCGCAGACTATGGAATTAACATAGACTAACTGATTGCCTTTGTAGATTAAGACAGCGGCAGGAATGGTTTCGGCTAAGGTACAAAATTTGACCTCCTGTTCACACAAGGCATTAGCAATTAACGGGCGGCTTGTTGGTTGGGGTGATGTGGCTGTTTCCTGATGGGATGGGGGTAAGGATTGCAGGGATTCTTGGTGATGCGAGTCGTCCGTAATCGGCTGGAAAATGGCAAGAAAGGCTGATTCCCGCTTAAAGGTTAACCGTTGCAGAGAAACTAGGCTCCAAATCGGCTTGCCATCGTGACTCGGCATTTTGACTGCGTAATCCCGCAAATAGCCTTGGCTAACTAAAACCTGTAATATTATCTGTCGTTGGGCGGGATCATGATAGAAGGATAGAGTTTGGCGATCGCAAACGGGTTGATCAATTCTGCCATTTGTCTGTTGGCTCGGATCAAAGGTCGAGCCGTAATGATCATTAGCATACAGAATAACACCATCGGTTAAGCGGGCAATAACCAAGGGTAGGGGAATGGATTGCACTAGCGTTTGCCACAATAGGGTGTCACTGTCTCCTCTCCGGCTCGATTGTGGATGCGTCGGGATACTGAGAAGTTCCAGTACGGTTGTCTTTAGTTCGGGTTGTGTATCTTTTTCCCGTAAATGGCTGTAGCTTACTTCTAAATGTTTCACGGCGGCATAACACTCCAATGTATTGTGCGGGGAAATTCCCTCATCCTCAATCCGGGTTAATTCCCCCCGTTCGGGTCGGGACAAGACAGATGGCGTCAAGGGGTAGAAGTTTTAAACGCAACTCCTGTTTAGGCATCGCCTAACGTTATTTACCTCGCCCAAGACAATAATCGGGTTGATGATAGATAGCACCGTGAAAAATAGATCGAATCAACCTAAGCCTGCTGTATGCGATCGCATCGCTTACTGCATCAGCTTATGTCAGCAACCTCCCATCTAGCACTACTGGCACAGATATCCAGGATTTAGACAGAGGTTTACATTTAGACTTGCCTAGATGAGAACGCCAATACCTCACCACCCACATCGCCAGCTTAGATAAGGGCCTATTGGGTTATGGTGAGGTAACTAATAAGATTACACTAAGGTTAAGAAGAGGAAACTGTTCGCTAGGCTACACTATAATCCTTAACTTTTCTTTTTCCGTAATAATTTGCAGATCAGATGTCCAAGGATTCAATTGTCATCCCGCCCAAGTTTACGCCGTACCTGTTTTTGCTCCCTGCCCTGGTTATCTTGGGATTAACCGTATTTTTGCCTGCTTGTCAAGCCTTTTACCTAAGTTTTACGCAATACGACTATGATTTGACCCAAACGCCGGAATGGGTGGGTTTGACGAATCTGCAACGCTTGGTGAAAGACCCAGTATTTTGGCAAACCGTGGGGAACACAGTGTTATATCTGATTGGCGTTGTGCCAATTTTAGTGGTACTACCGTTAGGGCTAGCCATTTTGGTGAATCAGAAACTGCGCGGGATAAGCTGGTTTCGGGCGGCGTATTACACTCCCGTGGTGGTTTCGATGGTGGTGGCGGGAATTGCGTGGCGGTGGCTTTATGCGGAAAATGGTTTATTTAATCAAATCCTCACTTGGATTGGGTTTAAACAGGGAATTCCCTGGCTGACGAGTCCTGATTTGGCGATTTTTAGTGTTATGGCAGTAACGGTGTGGAAGGGGTTAGGCTACTACATGGTGGTTTATCTGGCAGGTTTGCAATCGATTCCTGACCAACTCTATGAAGCGGCGGCGTTGGATGGTGCGGATGGGTTTGGGAAACATTGGGATATTACGGTTCCCTTAATGGGTCCCTATTTGGCTTTGGTTGCGGTCATTTCGGCTATTTCGGCGACGAAGGTTTTTGAAGAAGTTTATATCATGACCCAAGGGGGACCCCGTAATAGTTCCAAAACGGTGGTGTATTATTTGTATGAGCAAGCGTTTGCGGATTTGGAAATCGGTTATGCTTGCACGATTGGATTAGTGTTATTTTTAGTAATTCTGGGATTATCCCTGCTTAATCTTAAGGTATCACAAGGGCGCGATCGCATTAGTTAAGCACGCTCCTTAAGCCTAGAACTAAAGTTCTGGCTAAAAGCTGAAACCCGTTAAAACGGGTTCAAAGATTTACCCAGTAAGCTTTAGCTTATACCAAGTTGGCGACATTCGGCTTATATTCCCTGGGATCAAGGGAACTCAACTTGAGGTACAATAGTCTCCTTCCCAACATCATCTACCATCGACGGATATGGCAAGCCAGGGGTTAGGGCATAGACCATGGGGGTTCAGCCTGATTTTAGCAGGATGGGGCGCGATCGCTCCTGTCGCTGCACCTGCATTGGCGCAGATTCAACCGGATACCACTTTAGGTGCTGAATCGTCTATTGTCACGCCGAATGTGGATATCCAAGGTTTGCCCGCGGATTTGATTGAAGGGGGGGCAATTCGCGACTCGAATCTGTTCCACAGTTTCTTAGAATTTAATGTGGGAGAGGGGGGGCGCGTCTATTTTGCTAATCCAGCCGGGATTGAAACAATTTTCAGTCGGGTGACGGGGAGTGATATATCGCACATCTTAGGCACCTTGGGGGTAAATGGACAAGCCTCGTTATATTTACTCAATCCTAATGGGATTATCTTTGGTGAAGGGGCGCGTCTGGATGTAGCGGGTTCCTTTGTGGGAACTACGGCAGATTCAGTGCTATTTGAGAATGGCTTAACGTTTAGCGCCACGAACCCGGAAGCCCCGCCCTTACTGACAATTAATCTAACCCCAGGCTTGCAATACGGCAACAATGCGACAAATGCGTCTATTACCAATCGGGGGAACTTAGTTGTCGGGCAAGATTTAACCTTAGCCGCCCAGAATCTCTCTTTACAAGGTCAACTGCAAGCTGAACGAGATGTAAGTTTGTATGCCACAAATACGGTACAAATTCAGGATACAATCAGCAATCCGTTTAGGGCGGTGGCTTTTAATCAGTTAAAGGTGGAAGGGGCAAACCGTATCGAGATTTCGGCGTTAAATCATCCGGATAGTGGACTGTTTTCCGGTGCAGATTTAGTCTTGCGTTCAGCTAATCCGATTAAAGGTAATGCTCATTATACAACTGGGGGCAGTTTTCGCATAGAAGATTTAGAGGGGAACTTAGGACAATTAATCAGTCCAGAAGACCCGGTTATTCGCGCCAGTGGGGATGTAATTTTAGGCGGCTACGTGGGCGCTTCTCTACATATTTTAGCGGGAGGGAGTGTCACGATTTCAGGGGACGTTATTATTCAGTCGGCTGACCCGGTTAATGGTATCGTGGAAACGATTACTCTATCTGATGGCACAACTATATTAGTTGATGGTAAAACCCAACCCACGTTAGATATCCGGGCGGGGACAACAGCCTTTGGTAATCCTGAAATTAGCAACAATCCTTTACCACCACCTATCCCACCCAATGTTTTAATTCCACCACTTCCTAATGTAATTGCGACTCCAACAAGTGCCAATATTACAATTGGTGGCATATTTAACCCCGGAGGAATGGTTTTTTTAAGCAATCAGTATCAGCCTAATCCTTCGTTACCCGGTGGTGTCATCAGTGTCAATGAACTAACCAGTGTTCCTGGAGTTAGTGGCGCAATTACTACGGCGAGTTTATCCGGGAATGGGGGTTCAGTTGTAATCGACTCTAGAAGCGGTATAGACATCACGGGGGAGATAAACACATCCTCTATACCCATGTCCTCAGAGTTACCGCCAGGTAATGGTGGCGATATTACCTTAATTGGGGAAGGAGATATCATCACCTCAGATATCTTCTCTATCGGGGCATTAGGTGGAACAATTAAGCTAGCCAGTCAAGGTGCGATCGCGTGGGATAATCATCTCATCTTAAGTGCTAGTCTGTTGCCCTTTTCCCCTATACCTGTTCAAGGGGGAGATATTACGATTGAAGCGGATACAGTTTCCTTAAACAATGCCGCACGAGTCATTGTCGGTACTTTGGGCGCAGCTAAAGCTGGAGATTTAACCATAACCGCCTCGGATACGATTCAACTTAGGGGAACCCAAGCCGATAGTCGATTACTGAACACATTAATTACCGTAATTCCCCCTCTGGAAGACTTTGTGGCAACCTTACCGCCAGAGGTTCAAACTACAATTATCAATGCGCCCGGTTCACCCCTAAATAGTCCAGCCAGTTCCTTATTAACGTTCACGATAGGAACAGGTGGAACGGGAGATGTGACGATAAAATCGGGACGATTGACGATTCAAGATGGTTCAGAACTATCCGCCTATAGTTTGGGTCAAGGACAAGGGGGAAATGTAACGATACAAGCCACTGATGCGGTGGACTTAATTGGCACAACACCTTTCAATATTCCGGGTGGCTTATATACTCAATCCTACAGCATTGGTAATGCTGGAACTATCGATGTTAATACCGGACGTTTAACCATCCGAGACGGTTCAGGAATATCAACCACAACCTTTAGCCAGAGTCAGGGTGGAGATTTAATTGTGAATGCGTCCGATTCCGTCGAATTGAGTGGTACAACTCCGGATGAACAGTATCCTTCTTTGTTAGGGGCGGGAACTCGTAGTGCGGGTGATGCGGGAAACTTAACGTTAACGACGCGACGTTTAATTGTGCAAGATGGTGCAGGAATAGGTACTACATCGTTTAGCTTAGGAAATGCCGGAAATTTAACCATTAATGCGGCTGAATCGGTGGATGTGATAGGCGTATCTGCTATCCGGGGTATTCCTAGTGGCATATCGACAGATACGATAGAATTTGGTCGGGGAGGACGCTTAACCATTAATACTCAGCGCTTGAGTGTTCGAGATGGCGCTGTTCTATCTGCGTCCACATTTGGGGTGGGTGAAGCCGGGAGTTTATCAGTTAACGCTTCCGAGTCTATCGAACTGAATGGTACATCAGCCGGGAGGATTTCGAGTGGCTTATATTCTCAAGGGTTCGGTGCTGGTGATGGCAATAATATAGAGGTGAAAACACCACAACTGGTGGTAAAAAATGGGGCAAGGATAACCGTTTCTACGGGTACAACTCAGGAGGACTTAGCCCGGTTTAGTAGTGGCACCTATGGCTTTGGTGCGGGATTGAATATCACGTTTCCGGATGCGGCGACAGGGAATGCAGGTAAGATGCGAATTGAGGCGGATACGATTACCTTAGATAATCAGGGCGCGTTGATTGCCAAAACGGTTTCCGGTGAGGGCGGGAATATCAATCTTCAGGTAGAGGATTTAATCGAAATGCGCCGCAATAGTCTGATTTCGGCAGAAGCATTTGGTGGTCAAGGTAATGGGGGGAATATTGACATTGATACAGAATTTGTTGTCGCTATTGAAGATGAAAATAGTGATATCGTCGCCGATGCTTTTGGTGGCAATGGCGGCAATATTAATATCACCGCGCAAAATATTTTTGGGTTAGAATTTCGTCCCCAACGAACACCAAAAAGCGATATTACAGCTAGTTCACAATTTGGCTTAGAGGGGGATGTAGTCCTGAATACGCCCAATATTGACCCCAGTCGCGGATTAACCCAATTACCCACTCAGCCTATAGATGTGCGCGGATTGGTGGCTCAAGTTTGTCGGGCTGATGTAGTGGAAAATCGCAGTCTGTTTGTGGTGACGGGACGCGGGGGTTTACCGCCAAAACCTAATGAGTTATTGCGGGGGGAAGCCGTGTTAGTGGATTGGATTCCTTTAGAATCAGATGCAGATGAATCAGTTCAGGTGAACCAAACAATAATCCCAGCGCAAAATGTCTCGGATGGTCAAATTGTGGAAGCGAATGGCTGGGTCATTGATGCTGAGGGAAATATTACTTTAACCTCATCTATCCCCAATGCTACGCCTAAAACGTTATGGGTTAATCCCAGTTTTTGTAACTAAGTGTGGCTAAGGAGT
>NZ_JBKHHI010000165.1:0-13313 GCF_046539235.1 Coleofasciculus sp. | reverse complement strand
GGAACTCGCTTTCGCGAGAAGCAAGCTACGTCATTCGTCATTCGTCATTCGTCATACTCGCTTCGCGAGAAGCAAGCTACGTCATTCGTCATTTGTAAGGGTTTGAGGCTTGTTAACATAACTTCATAAGGTTGAGTTTATTTCCACCAACCTACTTAGGGGCAATTCATGAATTGCCCTCATTAGTCCAGCAACCACAGTTAGTCATAAAAATAAGTCAGAATTGCGACAGCTTTCCCTGCTAGTGCGATCGCAGTTGTTGCTCGGTTAACAATGTATTAACCCAAACCCGATCATCTGCCAACAATGGCGGTACGGGTTCTTGAGTATAATCGATTGCCAAATCATAACTTGCCTGGTCGTACACATTACTCAACAATACCTGTAAATCGACTAAAGGTTCCTGATCTTCAGACTTCAATGGTAAGGGAAATGAAGGAATCCTATCGGGTAAATTAAAGGCATACAAATCAGCTTGAGGGCGACAGTCCCCTCGACTGATTAAGATTCGATAATGAGTTTGACCATTGCTGTGATAAACTAGCATAGGTTGTCCCTTCCGCAGTAAATCAATTTCCACTAAATGAGTTGAACTGCCGAAGATTTTATTTCGTTTAGTTTCGTATTTATCGCGTCCTTCTCCCGAACGTTTATTAATCGGAGAGAGTATCTCAATGACGGTGACAACTTCACCCGTGGCGACTTCTCGGACTTCTAAATAACCTTGCTTAATTGTTTCCGGTAAAGGAACTTGTACCCTCTGAGGTTGAGTTGGAGATGGGGCGACAGCAACATTACTCATCGGCTGTTTCGTTGTCGCCTGTGAACGTTTGACCGTTAAATCAGGAATACCAATCAGTAGGGATTGTTCGCCAATGGTTTCATACAGACGCACCTCAACCGCTGCTCTGTATTTTGGGCGCAGTTGAGGAGAAAGTGACCTAGCTAATTCAACAATTAGCCAGTGATGGACTCCGGGCCAGATTTCAGGATGTTCTAGGTAAGGGTTCATCCCCGGAAAAGGGTTTGGCATAAAAGTCCCTCCTCAGCATTCGATTCTCATTCCTTAAATTTTATCGTCGTTTTACGGTGGCGATGGGAATTGGCGGCATCAGACAGATTAATTAAATCCGTCTTCGCTTAATACGGATGAGTTTGCAACCAAGTGGTAATTTGAACAGGTAGAGATATCTGAGTCATTAGGTATCCCTCCCCAGAAAAAGGATAGTGTGTATTAGGCATTAGGACGATTGTTCAAACGGAGACTGATTACCAAGCGTCCATCAGGCACAGGAAAACGAAACAAGGTCTATGGCATATTTAATCCCTATGATTATGAACAAAAAAATTCTGTGATAACAAGCCAGAGATTGAATCTATCAAGATAGAGGGAAGTCCCCCCCTATACCTGATAAAGTGTCAGTTAGAAAGTCTATAACCATTGAAATAACTGAATCACAAGAAACTGACAGTTTAACTGAGAGCAAAATTAATACTTCACTGACAAATTCAAACGAACAAAAAAAGGTAAATCCTTCAATCTCTTGTAAACAGGAGGTTTCGGTAGAACTGACAGGTGCAAATAATCAGGGGGGTGTCTACGTTGAGGAGAATGAAACCCAGGCGGATAACTCACAACTGGTACAAGAGGAAATCACCAGCGGGGCAGAATTGGCACAGTCAGATGATGAAGATCAAAAGGATATGGGGGAAATTGGTAAAACTTACTTGGTCTGTCAAGAAACAGGTTGGGTGAAAGCTGTATTAATTGATGCTCCCAATCCGCCTTTATCGACGGGCTGGCTGTTTATGCGTGATGATACCGGGGTACAATTCCCAGTTTTCGAGCGCGATAGTTTTAAGGAGGTTGACAGCGATTGAATCGACTAATCGACACCACTCGCCAAATCGCTGAAACCCTACACCGAACCACAGTCATTACAATTCATTCAATTAACAACTGACTGCCGATCGCTTTTTAAAAACTCAGTTTTTAAAAAGTAACAAGCAATAAGCATGGCAAAATCTGTTAACCTGATCTGAAAAAAATGAGTTGGCACAACACAGATTAAATTTACATATTGACAAAGTAGACCAAATGTTATAGGATTGCTCAGAATATAGCAATCCTATTTAAGTTGTAGCAATTTTCAAAGCTTAAACCATTACTATGCCTGTGTTTCAAGCTATTCACTTGTTGCATCCTATTTAGGGCTGCTATAGTGGTATCTCAAGAAAATTCAACTCAGCACTTGATAATATTATTCTTATGAAACTCATTAGTGCAACAGATAAAATAACCTGTAACTTTAGACCAAAATTACAGAGATTTGGGCTGGCTTTAAGCGCAACCATGTTTGTGGGGATCGGCTTGCTTTTTACGTCTATTCCTGCACTTTCAGCAACTTTAACAGGTGTATATAGGTTTGACTTTATCCATGATGATAATGTTGAAAATGTTAGGGTTAATTTCAATTTGAACTTTAATGATGAAGGCTTATTTTTACTGGAAGGATCAACTATTATGATTGAAGAAGGAACGCAGCGAAATGTAATAAATGCAGTGCTTGATGAAAACGGTAATCTACAAAGTTTATCAACCGATTTTGATAATATAAACTTCAGGACTGGAGAGGTTATTAGAACATCTAATGGTGTAACAAGGGTAGTCGGTCGAGGTGCTACGATAGTCCCTGAGCCTTTAACCATCCTCGGTTCAGCAACAGCACTAGGTTTTGGAGCCTTACTCAAGCGAGAGTCTTCTAAAAAGAAGAAAAGCTAATGAAGTAGGACTGACAAAAAATAAAACAAGTAAACTGCTATCAGCGCTTTACTCTCTCAAAAATCCCGAAAAATGACATTGTACAACTTACTCTGATCAGTCACAGGTTCTTTAAGGATAGTAATCATGAACAAGGATTTTCAATGTTTTTCATTAGCTTCGGTTTGTATAGTCCTGAGTATGGGGGTAATAAAATCTCAACCAGCGAAAGCTGCTTTATTAACTCAACCTGAGAGAAGTGCTTTGGCACAAATTAATACAAATATATTTACAAAGACTATTTTATTTACTAAGTTTGGTAATGACTTGAATAGCACAATTAATTTTGAGGGTTCATTTAACTCTGACGGATTTAATTCGACAGGGAGTGGTAGCTATCTCGGTAAGGATGTATCTTTTGAATCTTCAGGCATCTTCACATCTACTGACACTATAGAAGGTCAATTATCAGGTATACGCTTAGATAATGATACGATGTTTCAGCTCGGGTTTTCATATGGATGGGGTGATGCTGGCAGTGGACAATGGTCTTTTAATGGTTCAGTGACAGATGACTTTGGAACGGATGATTATTCTGGAAGTATAGGCTTTGACTACGATTCTGATGGTAACTTTGACGTGTCTGGAATGTTTGATTATGATGGTGATGATACAAATTTAGGCGTTGATATATACTATGATTTTGCTGAGGGAACTTGGGAGGCGGAAGGTGAGGCTAGCACAGATATAGATGATGTTAGAATTACTGTAGAAGGAAATGTAGACTCTAACGGAGGTAGCATTTCAGGTAGTATAAAAGAAATTCCTGAACCCCTTACTATCCTTGGTTCAGCAACAGCACTAGGTTTTGGAGTCTTACTCAAGCGAGAGTCTTCTAAAAAGAAGAAAAGCTAATGACTACCTAGAATGAAGTCTGACTGACAAAAAATTAAAGAAGTAAATTGTTGATGGCAGTTTACTTTAGAAAAATCCCGAAAATTGAAACAGTAAAATCAACCCCCAGACCATCGACAATCTGGGGGATTTAGTATATTGAAAAATGTGATCGCTTTTTAAAAGCAGGCACAGTATTGGTCTAACTCACACCAGCACAATTGTTGTCACAGTGACATAAGAACTGATTATCGAGGATTCCGGCGATCGCGGGAAATATGCCCAAGCAAAACTTATAAATCTAAATAATCCCAAAGCGATAAACCAGGGGACGCGGTTTCCTGGTATGAAGCGGGTCTGAAAAGGCTGAAAGTATTGTTAAGCCGTTGTTTTATAGGTTAAGATTAGCTGTCACCGGGGAATATTACTGCAAAGCGATAATCGGTGAAAACCCCGAACGCGATCGCGAATTAATCACTGAATTGTTTTTCAGTAAAACACCCAACTGGCAAGGATTACAATAGCGCCAATTCCTTAAACTATCGCTTGTAAGTTATCAGCTATCAGGATAACGCTTTCCCTGGAAGACAAAGCTGTCCCTGAAATTAAAATTGTGGCGATAAAGCTCCTAAAAAGTTGCACGTTCGTTGACATGAATGCCCTCACTGTGGGTGCAGTCTAGGTTGGTGTAGGAGATGTCACTCAACTTAAAATTCGGCACTCAAGGGTGTGCGGGGGAAGGGAATCACATCTCGTATATTTCCCATCCCCGTCATAAACTGTACCAATCGCTCAAATCCTAAACCAAACCCCGCATGGGCAACAGTACCATAGCGCCGTAAGTCTAGATACCACCACAAATCCTCTGGATTCATCCCCTGATTCTGGATGCGCTGCTGGAGAACATCGAGGCGTTCCTCCCGTTGGGAACCGCCGATAATTTCCCCAATCTTGGGTGCTAGCACATCCATGGCGGCGACGGTTTTGCCGTCCTCGTTCAAACGCATATAGAATGCCTTGATCCCTACAGGGTAGTCGCTGACTATAACGGGTTTCTGAAATAATTCCTCTGCCAAATAGCGCTCGTGTTCCGACTGTAAATCTGTCCCCCACTCAACCGGATACTCAAATTTACGGTCAGCTTTTTCTAATTGCGCGATCGCATCAGTATAGGTAATCCGCTCAAACTGATTGTTGATAATATTTTCCGCCGTTGCCAGAACGCTATTATCTATCCGCTTATTGAAAAATTCCATGTCTTCGGGACAGTTCTCTAGTACCGAGGAGAATACATACTTGAGAAACTCTTCCGCCAAGTCCATATCGCCCTGTAAATCACAGAACGCCATTTCCGGTTCCACCATCCAAAACTCGGCTAAATGGCGGGAGGTATTAGAATTTTCCGCCCGGAATGTCGGACCAAAGGTATACACATTCCCAAATGTCATCGCCATCACCTCGGCTTGCAGTTGCCCACTCACCGTCAGGTAGGCTTGGCGTCCAAAGAAGTCTTGGCTAAAATCGACCAATTGGTCTTCGGTTTTGGGAATCTCGTTGAGGTTGAGATTGGTGACGGTAAACAGTTCTCCCGCCCCTTCACAATCGCTAGCGGTGATAATCGGGCTGTGAATCCACAAAAACCCCCGTTCCTGAAAGAATTGGTGGATAGCACTAGCACAGGCGTTACGCACCCGTAACACAGCACCGATCGTATTGGTGCGCGATCGCAGATGCCCAATGGTTCGCAAAAATTCAAAGGAATGGCGTTTTTTCTGTAGCGGATAAGTGGCGGGATCGGCTTCCCCATACACCTGCACCGAATTTGCCCTCAATTCAATTCGTTGTCCTTTTCCCGGAGACGGCACCAATACGCCAGCAACTTCTACAGACGCCCCAGTGTTGACCTGTTGGAGAATCGTTTGATAATCGGGTACGTCGGGATTGAGGATGACTTGCAAATTTGCCAAGCAGGAGCCATCATTCACCTCCATAAAGGCAAACTCTTTAAGTTCTCGTTTCGTGCGTACCCAGCCCTGGATGGTCACAGTTTCATCCGGCTGACCCGTGCGTAAAAGTTGTGCGATCGGTTTCTTTTGCATAGTTTTGACAGTTTATCAGAATCAGTCCAACCAAGCTTGCCCATACCTGAACGATTCATTCAGCTTTTTTTAGCCTCAGTTGAATAGGAATTAAGATGAATGGCACTGACTTAAGCTGGGTCTGTACTAGGCACGAAGCGTGACAGAAGCGCTTAAGCGCTTACTACAAACTCTAAAGTCAGTGTTATTCAAATTCAAGTTGGGGATCAATGCAAAACAATATAGGATCAATTATTTTTCCAAATGAATGGGGGATTGGTCATGAGCCGGCGATCAATATCTCCACTGCCTTGCTGTGGATCAATCCTTCAGGCTCGGCGACGAGAAATCCGGGTAGAAACAGGATGGGCAGATTGGGCGGTTCGTTAACTATTGTGAAGGGTTTTGTCGCCAATTGGCAAGGAGAAGAGGGTGAGGCGAGGACATTGAGTGGAGGGCGACCCGATACCATTGAGCTGACTGGGGTTGTTAATTGATGCAGGCGGGTCGCCCCTACAGGTTGTTAATTGATGTCAGTGGATCGCCCCGACAAGGTTGGGGGAGGTGCTTAACCGGCACAAGATTTGAGCAACCAGCCGATCGCAATCCCCAGTCCCCCGAAGCGAACGGCTTGCCAAAAGGGTTCTTTAAAGGAACTCCAGGAAAAAAGTTGACTCTCTAGATTGAGTTCAATGGTGTCAAGCTGCTCTTTAATTTGCCGGAGTTCAGCTTTCAAAGCGGGTTGATTACGGATTTGACGTGGCGATTGTCTAATTTGCTCGCGACGGTGCTGAAGCTGGGCTTGTCGCTGCTGATCCCGTTGGACTTGTGCATAGCGCTCTTTGAGAGCTTCCAGCGATCGCTCGACCTCAGATAACGCTTGCTCAAATTCGTCAGCATCTAGATTTTGCTGATTGGGATCAGAATCAGCACTCATAAGGGAACAGGTAACAGTCGATGGGCGAAAAAAGAGATACAATCGAACACGAAACCCCAGGGGATTCAGCCGTGGGATTAGCTTAACAAATTTATATCTAGACCGATGCAATTGACAAAAACCGATAGTCTCAAAGAAGCCAGTACCCTGGAACTTGCCCAAGCCTTGGCAGAACGCTTAGCAATTACGCCCCAAGATTGGCATCGATTAAAGTCGAATCGCCCAGCTAGAGCCAAGGAACAAGCAGCGGCGGCTTTAGTCTTTTTGCTCAAAGAACAGCCAGAGGAAGCTTTAGCTCGGTTACGTCAGGCGTCAGGATGGCTGGATCACTCGATCTCAGCCCCCCCTTGCCCAACCCATGGAAAAACCCATGGAAATCGCGATCGCTAGGGAATCAAGGGTAACCTTGATCGACTCTTCATGTGTTTACACACTCGCAGTTCAGTCCCTTGGGGATTCCAGTGAACTTGATCGAAAATTTGGTAGAGGAGGCATAACCCTCTACCATTTTCTGATTCATCATGGGGCAAACCGTCGTCCGAATTGCCTTGACGACAAGGCGGAGAAAAGCCAGGACCTTGATCTGAGATTATCCACCAATATTCGTCATTGATGACACAAAAGTGAACCATTACGGTCTTACTCGGGTCTAAATTATTGCCGTGCTTTGCCGCATTGACCAATGCCTCTTGGAGTCCAAGTCGGATCTCTGGTCGCCACTTGCGCGGAATTTGTTCGACAAGTAGGTCGAGAATTGGGCATAGGTAAAGGGTAGAAGCAAAGCTAATTGTTCCCCAGTTGCGTTCAACTGGGCGCAAAGATGATACAGCAATCACTTAAAAAACCCCTAACTTTTCGTTGGTGGACTGGATGCATGACACGGGCTATTGCCGTGTTTTTTGATCTCATTTTTCTCAAACCAGACTTTCCACAATCAGGTATGAGTTATAATAAAGGTTTGTCCAGATTTTGTATACTAGCACCCTAATCTTTAGAATGCGCTGATCGAATTTTGTAGAATCCTCATGCTCAATCTTGAGTTTCTCTGAACATCAGCAGCTTGGTGAGCTTCTTATGGTTGTGGTGAATACTTTCAACTACTGCCCATTGATTGGTAGATTGTGGTATGATAAGTCAAATTTGCCTCTAAGGGGTAGTTTTTCTCTCTCATTAGTTAGAGAATGGAATTTATTTACTATTGTATCGAAACTCTCCTTTAAACACCAGAGCTTTGTCTTAAATGAGGGTAAATTGGGGATTCGTCATTCGTTAGGGAACAGGGAACAGGCAACAGGTAACAGGCAACAGGCAACAGGCAACAGGCAACAGGCAACAGGCAACAGGTAACAGGTAAGGTAGAATTTTGAGTTAACTTCCCCATCTTCCCCTGCTCCCCCTGCTCCTGATAACTGCTCACTGATAACTGATATAGCAATAGACACATCGATTAGGACGTTCGGCACCATTGTAGAGACGTTGCATGCAACGTCTCTACATAAATGATGTGTCCTAACAGCCATGGCGGTTGCTATAACTCCCTCATCCCTCCTGTTTTTCCAAGAAAGCCGCGCACTCAACATGGGGTGTTTGGCTAAAGAAGTCTGCTGGTTGAACATGGGTTAATTGGTAGCCGCCCAGATGACAGAGGCGTTTAAGATCCCGTGCTAGGGTGGCTGGCTTGCAGCTAATGTAGACAAGGCGTTGAGGCATAACTGACAGCAGGGTTTCCATCACTTGGGGGTTGCAACCCTGGCGTGGTGGATCAAGTAATACGATATCTGGCGTGATCCCCAGTTGCGGCAGCACGGTTTCCACTGTTCCTGTCTCAAAGGTGACATTGGTAATCCCATTAATCTGGGCATTGATTTGGGCTTGCTCCACGGCTGTCCCTTGCACTTCGATCCCCAATGCCTGATCGACCTGTTTGGCTAAGGGTAGGGTAAATGTACCAATGCCACAATAGGCATCGACGAGATATTCTGTTCCTTGGAGTGCCAGCTTTTGCCGAATGACATTGAACAAGGCTTCTGCGGCTTCGGTGTTGATTTGGAAAAAGGTATCAGGTCTTAATTGAAACTCTAAATCCGCGAATATCTCCCGCAGATACGATTGCCCTCGAACACAATGGGTTTGATCACCGAAAATGACATTGGTACGGTGGGGATTCACATTCACGCAAACACCCACCAGGTTAGGATAGCGATCAAGCCAGGTTTGGGCTTGGGTGTCCAGATTGGTTAAATTGGCATCAGTTGTGACTAAGGTTAAAAGCATTTCCCCAGTTCGGCGTCCAATCCGCAGTGACAGGTGACGCAACCGCCCTTGATGACGCCGTTCGTTGTAGATTGACCAACCTTGTTGCTGAATATCCTGCTTTATTTGGGCTAACAGGGGATTTAAGCGATTATCTTGAACCGGGCAT
The DNA here is from genome assembly GCF_046539235.1 of Coleofasciculus sp. Lineage (GTDB taxonomy): Bacteria > Cyanobacteriota > Cyanobacteriia > Cyanobacteriales > Coleofasciculaceae > Coleofasciculus. The sequence continues at coordinate 4,221 of NZ_JBKHHI010000165.1, read as the reverse complement.
TGATTCAGGTTAATTAGCTGATGCGTCCCTTTCTGGTAATACCCAGCTTGAACTTGACCCGAAGACGATCGCTGCATCGGATAGGTGGCTTTGTTCCGGTAAGCTAGGGGAGAGTCAGCGCTTAAAATCGGGGCGATTTCGATGGAATTGAAGCCGCCGATACGAGTTAAGGCTTGCTCTATCAGATTTTCTTTGACTGCTCGCTGATACTGGGGATCAACATGCTGCCACTGACAACCGCCACATTTATCTGCCACGATGCAGTGGGGGCGAATGCGATGGGGAGAGGGTTCGAGAAGTTGATCCAGTTTCGCGATCGCGTAATTGGGTTTGACGCGCACCAGCCTGACTCGGACATGATCCCCAGTCACTGTATTGGGGACAAAAACGACGCGATTCCCCAACCGTCCGACACCATCACCACGATCATTTAGGTCTGCGATTGTTAGTTCCACCAGTTGACCTTGTTGCCACTGATCAGGGGAAACGGGGGGACGAGGGGGCGAGGAGACAGAGTGATCCATAAAAGTAAAATGTAGATGTGTGAATAGTGACTAAAGGGATTGCCAGATTGTTACAAAGAGCCGTATAAGGGATGGCTAAGAGGGGCGGGTTTTATTGCTCAGTTATCGGCTCTTAAGCCAGGGCGGGTTTTGTTGCTCAGTTATTGGTCTTAATTAGCATTAGTCCCTAAACCCGCCCCTACACTTGACTTTTTACTTCTTGCGACCGCTAACTCTGGTTACTGCACCTGTGCACCTGTGTACCCCTGAACCTGTGCGCCGCGTCTCAACCGAAAACTTTTCGCTCAACTGACTTTATTTGTTGTAGCTTGAGTCGCTAAACTACAAATGTTATCTAAGTTAACCCAATAAGATGAGCGTAGTTAGCCAAGTTATCCTCAAAGCCGACGACGAGCTGCGGTATCCCAGCTCCGGTGAACTGATGGGTATTAAAGCCTTTTTGCAGACGGGTGAGCAACGGATGCGTATCGCTTCCACCCTAGCAGAAAATGAAAAGAAGATTGTCCAGGAAGCCAGTAAGCAGCTATGGCAAAAGCGTCCTGACTTTATCTCACCAGGAGGCAATGCTTATGGGGAACGCCAGCGATCGCTATGCCTACGGGACTATGGCTGGTATTTGCGATTGATTACCTATGGTGTTCTGGCTGGAGGCAAGGAACCGATTGAAAAAATTGGTTTGATTGGGGTCAAGGAGATGTATAACTCTCTTGGTGTCCCCGTCGCCGGAATGGTTGAATCGATTCGTTGCCTCAAAAATGCTTCCTTGGAGTTGCTGAGTCAGGAAGATGCCATGGAAGCGGCTCCCTACTTTGATTACATCATTCAATCGATGTCCTGACTCGATACAACATTACTTGGTCATCAGGTCACCTTTGGATTGGTGATTCGGGATTCGGGATGGGGAAGCATTTTGCTCATAAGTATAGATTCCCAATTTTCCCAATCACCGCCTCATCTCACCAATCATCAATGATTTATTGACAAATCCTTGATGATCAAGTATAAAAAACCGACAGTCTCTATGGGGAGAACCTGTCGGCTATTTGTGTGTTCCCTATTGATGACTCGGCTAGAGTTCAGTCATTAGCTAGTATGCAAAATTAACCCGCCTGAGGATTGCGATCTCGATCAGCGATTGGTTGTGAACTTGATCGTAGCCAATTGTCCTGTTTGCTTGTGAGGCGAGATGTATTACACCAACCGAGGCTCTAGGCTATGTTGTTTGTCAAAAAACTGCCTTGGACTTCCTTATCGATCTTGTTCGCCACCCATTGCGTCTTTGGCTGGTTGATCGCGGCTTCTGAGTTAATCGCAGATGCGGATAGACCTTGGGTGTTGTGGCTGATGGGGGCAATATATATCCTATTTATTGATTTAGCCCTAACTGCCCCACTGACGCTGATTCAGAGCGTTTACAGCGGTTGGCTGAAGTCAGATACTCGCGCTTTTATTTCCGTGATTGTGGGCGCTTTTTTGGCGGTGTTGATTCTCTCCTGGATACATGTTTTTGTCCGGATTCTGGTGCTGCTATCAGCCGGGGCGTTAGTGCGGTTAGATTTGCAAGTTGCCAAGTTTGGCGAATGGCAAGCCTTTAGTGTGTTGGTCGTCTTTTCCCTGGTGGGTTATGGGTTAGGCATAATCGCACAACAGATCGTCAGCAGTTTTTTTTAATCGCTTTGTGGGAGTTGAATTTTCACAGCACCTTCTGGGGTGGTGACGACTTTACCGCCGAGTGCTTCAATCTGATTAATGGCACGTTGACGAGTGCGATCGTCCATGGCGTTTTGTAGCACCATTGACCAAGCACTGACTTGGGCTGATTTGCTTGAGGGATTGCGGGCAAGAAACTGAGAGGTTTGGCGGGAAATTGAGGCAATATACTGACTTTCTTCATCTTCATAAGTGCTTGCCCATTCTGCGGCTTTCTCAAAGGATTGGCGGGCGGCTTGGGCGTCACCGAGGAATAACAGTTCGTCAATTGCCTTATAGCGCCAGATGTAATAGGATTTGGGGGGGACTTGGGGAGAAAGTTGCCGGAGTCCTTCTTCCATCAGTTCTACTGCCCGATCTGGCATGGCAGCATAGAGGGACGTGCTACCTGAAAGGAAAAAGTAGGCGTCTAAGAAACGGGGGTCACGGGCTAGAATCACTTCAAAATATTCTGGGCTAAGTTCATAACCAGTGACATCACGAGCTTCATCATCACCAAAGTATTGCAGGAAATTGAGAAAAACCCAATCGGCTACTAGGTTATCAAATCCGAATGTTGGTACTTTCTGGAGGAGATTTAGGCGTACCGTTTCGGCTTCGATTTGGCGTTGCAGTTCTAGGGGAGACGGAGTTTTGCCTTTGCCTTGGAGTTGATTGAGTTGGGGAATTTGCAACCCCCCCACGGCGACGATACAGAGGAGGGCAATTAGGGAAGGAATGAGAGATTGGCGTAGGGGTTGAGGAGATTGGGTCAGCATTTTTTGTCAATATCCATTCAATTAGGTTGGGTCGCCCTCTACTCAATAAACCATAGTAATATTGTTGTCTGCAACTTCAGGATAAAATCAATGTGCCGCTAGGGTTGGTGTTTAAAGAAATGGGACAAGAATTACCCACGACTTATTTGTCTGATCCGCCGCAGATTTTTAGGCAGTTAAAACTGGCTCATTTTTTCTTTAACTGGATTGCTAAAAAAGCTGATCAAGTTGATGCCAAGTATCCTAACTTTGAGAACCGTCCCCTCCCGTCTAAACATTGACAGAAGAACGTCGAACGTTAGCTCAGGACACGATAGTATCGTGTCCCTACTGAATCAATTACCCCTAATCTGCGGTAGGGGCACGGCAATGCCCTACCCTATTATAGAGCTTGCTGCATTAATCTGAAAGCTATATAGCAATCCTATTTAGGTTGTGGCAATTTTCAAAAATGAAACCCTTGCTATACCTGGGTTTCGAGCATTTCGCTTGTTGCATCTTATTTAGGATTGCTATATTATACAATGCTTTGCTGAATCTAATTCATCAAATAAGTTAGATCAGGACACGATAGTATCGTGTCCCTACCGAATTAATCACCCCTAAGCTGCGGTAGGGAAGAATGGGTAGTTAACCGAGATTTGGTATAACAAGTTGTCAATATACTCAGAGGTTAACCTATGGTTTATACTTCATCTCAACTCCTAAGTTTTGAGGAATTTATCGCCCACTATAGCAACAATCCTCGCTATGAATTGGCAGATGGAGAATTAATTGACATGGAACCCACTGGACCTCATGAAACAGTCGCGGGAAAATTAGCCAGTAAACTGAGTATTGAGTTAGAACGACAAGGACATCCCTGGTTTATTCCGCGCACCTGTATTGTTAGACCTTTTACAGAGGCAGCTACAGCGCGTCGTCCTGATGTCGTGGTTTTAGATGAGACAGCATTAGTGAATGAGCCGTTATGGGAGCGAGAACCTGTGATTACGTTGGGAACTTCGATTAAGTTGATTGTTGAGGTGGTCAGTACAAATTGGGAGACAGATTATGCTCGTAAAGTGGAAGAATATGCTTTGTTGGGTATTCCAGAATATTGGATTGTTGATTATCGAGGCTTAGGCGGCGTTGCTTTCATTGGTAGACCTAAGCAGCCAACTATTACAGTTTGTCAGTTAGTCGGTGAAGACTATGTTCAACAGCAATATCGACTGGGAGAGACAATT
>NZ_JBKHHI010000164.1:0-13397 GCF_046539235.1 Coleofasciculus sp. | reverse complement strand
AATATAGGATAAGGCAGCGTTAATTTGCTCATCTGTAAGATCAAACAGCGCACGGATAAACGTTGGTGGATAGTGAGCCGTCAGGTAGTCCATCACGTCGTAGAGTGTGATGCGTGTACCCGAAATAGTTAATCCACGTTCTGTACGGATGATGTTTGGTTGCTGATTGTCCGCTGAAGCCATACCCGTAACCTTATGCAAAACTGACTCTATCGTATAGGAAAATGGTGGGGTTAGCTATAAACCACTGTACATCCTGTTCAAGCGAATTTGGTTTGGGCAGATGCTTCTTCGTGGGAGAAAGGTTATGCTGAAGTTAGATTGGGCAACTAGGTATGGATTGGACTATCCCACTGCGCTCACAACAAGCGGACTTCAAACAATAATCATAAGTTAGCTGTAACTATTAAATAGTCATATTTGTGTAGTTTTATATAAACAGTAATCTCCCTTTAACCGATCTGTAATAAACAAAATCTAAATGTTAATTAGCAAAGCTGGACACTTGATCAAGCAAGCATTAATATTTTATAATAGCATACCATTGGGGCATCTACGGCTAAATTACCAATTCAGGTTCTAAAATGGCTAGTGTTGTTTTTGAAGGCGTCAATAAAAAATTTGCTGATTTTATCGCAGTCAATGATTTAAATCTGACCATTGACGATGGTGAATTTCTCGTCTTTGTCGGTCCCTCTGGCTGCGGAAAAACTACCTCCTTACGGATGCTGGCGGGACTTGAGGATATCAGCCAAGGCAGTATTTATATTGGTGAGCAGCGAGTCAATGATGTTCCGCCCAAAGACCGGGATATTGCCATGGTTTTCCAATCTTACGCCCTGTATCCTCACATGTCCGTCTATGAAAATATGGCATTTAGCCTGGAGTTACAAGGGAAGCGGAAAGGCGAAATTAAAACCCGTGTTGAAAGTGCCGCCAAGCAATTAGGAATTGACCATTTACTGTACCGCAAACCCAAAGAACTCTCCGGAGGACAGCGCCAGCGAGTGGCGGTGGGTCGCGCTATTGTTCGTAATCCGGCTGTATTTTTAATGGATGAACCCTTATCCAATTTAGATGCGAAATTACGGGTACAAGCGCGGGCAGAAATTAATAAATTGCATAACGAATTAGGTACTACGTTTATTTATGTCACCCATGATCAAGTGGAAGCAATGACCATGGGCAGCCGGATTGCAGTGATGAATCATGGCGTCTTGCAGCAAGTTGATACCCCCCAAAAGCTGTACAATTATCCAAATAATGTCTTTGTTGCGGGTTTTATTGGCTCTCCGGCGATGAATTTTTTTGAGGCAAAATTAATTAGTAAAGAGGAGAATATGTATGTAAAAACAGATTCATTTGAAATACATATTCCTCCAGACAAAGCCCTATTTTATCAACATTATTCAGGAGAAGAGGTTATCTTTGGCATTCGCCCAGAAAATATCCATGATCCTGACTATATTCCCCCAGGTATTCGTCCAGATTCTGTTCAAGCCACAGTATCTGTTACGGAAATGATGGGGAATGAAATCATTGTTTATCTGACGACGCCAACAAATCAGGAATTTATTGCCAGAGTTGATCCGCGATCGCGCATGGCTGTGGGACAATCAATTAGTGTGGTGTTTGATCGGTCTCAGTTTCACCTGTTTGACAAGCACAGCCAACAAGCGATTACCTGATTCTCGGTTCCCTTGAACATTGTAGAGACTCCTAGGCGTGGAACGTCTCCCGATGGAACGTCTGCATTTGACTTCTCCATTTATACTAATTTTTTAGATGAAAGGCGTCAAGGTTTAATTCGAGCATCAGGCGTATCCGATGGTCATCTTCTGAGTGATCAGTATCAACTTCTCAATGAGAAAGTATTTGATATCACGCGATCGCAGCTTAATTTGTTGCGGGAGCTTTTTGTTTCATGGGGGAAGCCAGATGTTGCGGGAGCTTTTTGTTCCATGGGGGAGACCAGAGGATGCGGGAGCTTTTTTTGCTTATGGGATGCGAGGGGGAGCGACAATGTACCGCATAGCAGAGCAAACTGCTGTAATTGATGCAAGCGGGTCGCCCCGACAATGAATTCTGGACATCCATATCGCCGAAACCCTTGATCTACCCTAGGGTGGGGATTGCCCACCAGCTTATGCGTCAGTACCATTCAGGTTAAATACATTTGCAATTGTTCAGCAAGTTGTTCAATTTGAGGTGACTGCAAAAAACTATTGTGATATCCGGGAATCTCTTGAACGTCTAAACCTGCCCTAGCTAAATTGCTGAACATGTCATGATTTAATGTTTTCAACTCACTGGATATAAAAAGATTGATTTTACCTGGATAAATTTGGGGTGTATAGTTATTCGTCGCTTGTCTAAACTGTTCCAGGACATTGTTAGCTTGAAGCTCACGCGGCATAGGCTTTTCTAAACGTGAATATAATTTACCCATGGCTTTTTTTAGATTAAATCGTATCCTCTCAATTATACAAAATAATTTTCTTTGAAATTTTATTTTATGAAACAAATAACTTAATCCTAATTCACGCAAATTCTGATAATAAAAATTAATCCCAATTTTATCAATACCCCATATAGCATCAATTAAGCCTAAAAAATTAACTGTTTCACCTTGACAATGAAGTTGTTGGGCAATTTCAAAGGCTAAATAAGAATCATTACAATATGCCACTAAATAATAAGGACCTTGAGGTTGAATTTGGCGCATATCTTCGATAAACTTATGAGCAATATCGTTTAGCGTGAATTGAGAAAAATTTTGTGTCAAATAGTCGATAATTTCAAAAATATTAACAGAGTAAACTGGTTGGTATTTGGGAAAATATGAGCTAAGTTTCCAGGCATAGTTGATCGAATTAACAAAAAACAAAGGCGGTTTATTTCCGTTAGGGTTAATTGTAACGACCGACGATTCAGGAATAATCTCTTGTTTAGTCTGTAATATCTTGGCTAATTTTTCAATCGTTGGTGATTCAAATACTGTAGTTACCGGAAGATCTTGACCAGTCTGTTGTTGAATTTTACTAAACAGTCGTAGTCCGAGTAAAGAATGTCCGCCTAATTCAAAAAAGTTATCACGAATACTAATAGGTTTAAGATTGAAAACAGTTTCCCAAATCTTCTGGAGTTGCCGTTCGATTTCATTGCGCGGTTCAACAAAATGATTCTCTGTACAAGCAGTATCGGGTACGGATAACGCTTCGTCAGCACTTGGATGCCATTGTGGGGATAGTTGAGTGGCTTCAGCTTCTGTTAACAGAGGCAAATGTTTAATCCGTTGTTCGGGATGGGTAAGGATTTCTTGGAGTAATTGTTGAAAATGTCCAATCAAACGAGTAATTGTCTGATCGTTATACAAATCCGTATTATATTCAATCGAGCATTGCAATCCTTGCATTTTCGGCTCAACTAAGAATACCAAATCGCAAATCGCCGCTCCTTTATTGAACCTTTTATCAGTAATTTTAAGTCCAGGTAATTCAAAATCACGCTGAGGAACATTCAGCAAAATGAAAACCACCTGAAACCAGGGATAATAACTGAGATTTCGCTTATATTTAAAGTTCGATAACACCTTCTCTGCCGGAAAATCTAGATAGGTATACCCCTCTAATGATACCTTTTTGACCTGTGCCAGAAATTCCCGGAAAGACGGATTGTTATTGATCTGAGTCCTTAACGGAATAATATTGGCAAAGCAACCAACTAAATTTTCTAAGCTGCTATAGTTGCGGCTAGCAATAGGAGAACCAATCACAATATCGTCTTGGTTACTATAACGATGAAGTAAAATTTGGAACACAGCGATTAGCACCATAAATAAGGTAGCGCCATGAGTTTGACTGAAGGACTCAATTTGATTCCTGACGTCTTGGTTAATGTGAAAATATTGAATTGTCCCTTTAAAAGTTTGTCTGGCAGGACGAGGATGATCTGTGGGTAATTTTAACAACGGTAAAACACCCGTAAGTTGATTCGTCCAATAGTTGAGGAGTGCGGTTTCAGTGTCTCGCTGCCGTTGTTGATGCCATAGCGTGAAATCACCATAATTCACCTGAATTTCTGGTAAGTATAATTGACTTCCTTGGCGAAAATGAGTATAGAAAACCGAAATTTCATTTAATAAGACGCCCAAAGACCAACCATCACTGATAATGTGATGACAAGTAATCATTAAAATAGAATCATCTGTTCGCACTTGGAACAAGTTAACCCGAATCAGAGGAGCAGTTTGCAGATTAAAATAGTGACGAGCTTCTTGATTAATTAAGGTTTGAATGTGTTCCTCTTCCTCGTCTTGACTCAACTGATCAGTGTTCACATCTACAACAGCAATCTTAATCTTGAGTTCAGGGAGAATGTGTTGCCTGGGTAATCCATTCACCACAGTAAAAACAGTGCGTAGGGATTCATGGCGTTTGATCACCTGATTAATCGCTTTTTCCAATAGTGTAATATTCAGAGTTCCCTGAAAACGAAACACCATGGGTAAGTTATAAATGGGGTTTTGTTCGGCGCGTTGTGCCAATAACCAGATTCTTTCTTGGTAAACTGTTAAGGGTAAATCATGACCATGATTAATTGCCTTTAACGGATTAATTTCGCTAACACCATCCTGGAGAATGCTATGCGTCACATATTCGGCTAAACTGGCAACGGTTGCTACAGAGGATTTACAGTTTTGCAGCATCGCTGATACCGGAATATCCACGCCAAATGCATCTCGAATCCGAGACAAAATGCGAGTAGCTTGTAAAGAATTTCCGCCTAAATCAGTAAACCGTTCATTAATCCCCACATCAAAGCCTAAAATTTCTTGCCAGATTGCCGCAATCCGATGTTCTGCTGGGTTACGAGGCTTAACCAATTGACGATTTAACCCTAAATTATGATTAGGCGCTGGTAACGCTCGTCGATCTACCTTTCCATTAATATTTAAGGGGAATTGATCTAAAATAATCAAGGCTGACGGAATCATATAACTGGGCAGTTTTTTGAGCAGAAAGGGTTTGATGTGATCCGGATTTAATTCCCGATGACGATCTTCGGGGACAAGATAAGCCACTAAACGCTTATCACCAGGTTTATCTTCCCTGGCTAAAACCACAACATTTCGCACATTCGGATAGTTCTGTAAAACTGCCTCAATTTCTGCCAATTCAACGCGAAATCCACGAATTTTAACTTGAAAATCAAGTCGTCCTAAAAACTCAATTACGCCATCTTCTCGCCAACGAACCTTGTCTCCTGTTTTATACAGACGAGACTTCGGATCATGACTAAAGGGATTGGCAATAAACCGCTCTTGGGTTAAATCCGGTTGATTCAGATAACCCCGGGCTAATCCATCGCCGCCAATGTATAATTCTCCTGGAGTACCAATGGGAACCCGTTGTAAATTAGGATTGAGAATATAGACTTGGGTATTGGCAATCGGACGCCCGATAGGAATAGAGGTTTTTGTGGTGTCCTCTAGTGTAATTTTATGACAACAGGTAAAGGTGGTGTTTTCAGTGGGTCCGTACCCATTAATTAGTTGACAATCGGGTAATTCGGTTAAGACTTTTTTGACATGGGGAATCGATAAAACATCACCGCCTGCTAAGAGTTGCCGCAAGGGTTTAAGGGCTTCTATCTGTTCCTCGACCATTAAATGAAATAAGCCAGCCGTCAACCATAAGGTGGTAATGTTGTGTTGTTTAATGGCGGTAGCAATTTCTGGCAAGGAGGGTATTTTAGCCTGCATTAAAACCAGTTTGCTGCCATTTAACAAAGGACCCCAAATTTCAAAGGTTGCCGCATCAAAGGCGATAGACGCCAGTTGTAAAACCACTTCATCGACACCAAAGTGGGCATAATTGGTATTTTTTACTAACCGAACCACTCCGCGATGTAATATACAAACGCCCTTAGGTTTACCCGTTGAACCGGATGTGTACATCACATAAGCTAAGTTGTTGCTGTTAACGTGATGAACGGGAGGAATAGGCGCAGAATCATTGGTTGAGTTGAGACAATCCTCAACAGATAGGATATGAATAGTTGCAGGGGTTTCTGGCAGAGACGTTAACCTATTTTTTTGTGTAATTAAAATGGGGGATTGGGCATCATCTAAAATAGTTTTTAATCGCTGGGGTGGGGTGGACGTATCTAAGGGTAAATAAGCGCCACCCGCTTTGAGAATGGCTAATAGGGTAATAATTAATTCAGGAGAACGCTCTAAATACAATCCAACTAAGGTTTCTGTGGTTACGCCAATACTTTGTAAATAATGGGCAAGTTGATTAGATTTTTGTTCAAGTTCTTGATAGGTAAGCTGCTGATTGTTGTACGCGATCGCAATGGCATCAGGACTCTTTGCAGCTTGGCGTTGAAACAGGTCATGAATGGTAGACATTGAACTCTATATAATTTTCTCAAAAGCATTAAGAGGGATATCACTATTGATGTTTAGATTAGGTGAGACAACGTATTAATCTTGCCTCACCCATATCATCAGTTCAGGGTAAGCCTTGCCTATCTTATCCCTAGGGATTAGAAAATGAAGTGACTAGCAGACAAGCTATTGACATTAGCATTTGCCACCTCAACCAGATCTACCGGATCATAATCATCACCAAAACCATCTTGATCAATGCTGATAACTGCACCGTAGGAATTGGAGCCAAGTTGTACATAACCATCGCTGATCGGATTATTGCCGGTATAGCCAATTTCCTGGAGAAGTTGACTCATATCAATGACATCAGCACCCACTTCAAAGTCAGTAATCTGATCACGACGATCGTGCAGACTGGTGAAGACAAAGTTGTCAGCACCGCCACCTCCGGTTAAGATATCCCAGCCAGCGTAACCCACAATTGTCTCATCAGCATCCGTACCTGTTAGCTGATCAACACCAGATGTTCCGGTAATTTCATCCGCATCGGCTTGAGGATTTACAGTAGGATTAACATAGCCACTGATGTCACTATCGCTGACCGTATCGGCTTGTACCGTCGCCACATTTTGATACTCCCCAAAACTGGTTTCAGTCACGGAAACATCCAGTTTCTTCAGCTTAAAGGAGTCATTGCTGCCATCGGTGTAGGCAGAAATCACTACCGTATCACCTGTTGATCCGGCATCATTGACATCAGCCCAGCGATCGCGTCCATGATGGGTAAAGTTATTTTCCTTAGTGAAGCTATTCAACAGGCTGTCACTTAATTGTGAGATATCCGCACCATCGCGATCGCCGATCCAGATGGACATATCGCTATCCCAGCCGACATAATCCAGGAAGGCTTTGTCTACTGTGACATCTTGGTCGAATTCAAACAGGATGTAATCGGTACTACCGCTATTATCAACGCGGTGAGAGAATATATTTTCATTGCGGTTCGTCACACCTAACCCGCCCCTGTATGCACCTAAATACGCATCGTTCCAGGTTCCCGATTTCTGACTAAAGGCGCTGACATCAACCGAAACCCCATCTTGAGTGAAGGTACGAACATTGCCATTGGCACCATCCCAACCACTCGAACCCGTTAAGATGAATCGGATGTCAGAAGTCGTCGAACTTGACAGATCTTGTGCTGCTTGTGTGCCAGAGGAGTAGAGCCAGGTTTCACCGGGGCTGAGGATGCCATCGGAGCCAACATCTGTGGACAGATCTAGGGTAGGAGTAAAGTCATCACTGGTATCACCCGGCGTGCCATTGTCATCGCTGACAATCACGTCATTGGTAGAGAAGCCCACATTCCCCGTATTGGTGACTTCGTAGGTAAACGTGACATTGGTACCGGCGGCAATTTCCGGCAGGTTATTCAGATCCGTCACATCAATCCCATTGACGAACTTCTCAATATCAATGCTGGGATTGGGAGTAGGATTCACATAGCCACTGGTGTCACTGTCGCTGACAGTACCCGCCTGTACCGTCGCCACATTTTGATACTCCCCAAAACTGGTTTCAGTCACGGAAACATCCAGTTTCTTCAGCTTAAAGGAGTCATTGCTGCCATCGGTGTAGGCAGAAATCACTACCGTATCACCTGTTGATCCGGCATCATTGACATCAGCCCAGCGATCGCGTCCATGATGGGTAAAGTTATTTTCCTTAGTGAAGCTATTCAACAGGCTGTCACTTAATTGTGAGATATCCGCACCATCGCGATCGCCGATCCAGATGGACATATCGCTATCCCAGCCGACATAATCCAGGAAGGCTTTGTCTACTGTGACATCTTGGTCGAATTCAAACAGGATGTAATCGGTACTACCGCTATTATCAACGCGGTGAGAGAATATATTTTCATTGCGGTTCGTCACACCTAACCCGCCCCTGTATGCACCTAAATACGCATCGTTCCAGGTTCCCGATTTCTGACTAAAGGCGCTGACATCAACCGAAACCCCATCTTGAGTGAAGGTACGAACATTGCCATTGGCACCATCCCAACCACTCGAACCCGTTAAGATGAATCGGATGTCAGAAGTCGTCGAACTTGACAGATCTTGTGCTGCTTGTGTGCCAGAGGAGTAGAGCCAGGTTTCACCGGGGCTGAGGATGCCATCGGAGCCAACATCTGTGGACAGATCTAGGGTAGGAGTAAAGTCATCACTGGTATCACCCGGCGTGCCATTGTCATCGCTGACAATCACGTCATTGGTAGAGAAGCCCACATTCCCCGTATTGGTGACTTCGTAGGTAAACGTGACATTGGTACCGGCGGCAATTTCCGGCAGGTTATTCAGATCCGTCACATCAATCCCATTGACGAACTTTTCAATATCAATGCCGGGATTAGGGATCAGCAATCCGGCATCCAATGTATCGTTAATCTCACCCGACTCTAACGTTACCGTCTGAGTCATGCCATTACTGGGGTTGGCATCACTATCCACCCCATCATCGCTACCCGCATCTTGTGGGCTAAATATATAGCCATCGGGGGCGAAAAACATGACTTTATATTCACCCGGCGTTAAGCCAGTAAATGAGTATTCTCCATTGGCATTTGTTGTCGTAGTAATTGGGTTGCCATTGCCATCAAGAACCGCTGTGCCATCCGGATGCTGGAGTTTGACTAGAACGTTGGCAATGCCATTTTCCCCAACATCTTGTACGCCATTCCCGTCGGTGTCTTCAAATACAAAGTCTCCTAAAGATGCTAATTGATAAAAACCGGAGTCAATCGTGGGGTCATTTTCCCCAGGTGCGAGACTGACAATATCAGAGACTAAACCATCACTGTCAACCGTATCATCGCCCCCTTGGTTCGCCGGACTGACTTCATAACCATCGGGTTGTTCAAATTGAACCTGGTACTCACCTGCAAGGACTGAAAATTCATAATTGCCATTAGCATCCGTGGTGGTGGTTTCAACGACTTCGCTATCTTCAATCACACCGTCACCATCGATGTCGGCGAAGAGATTGACGGTAACGCCAGCAATTCCCGCTTCGCCAGCATCCTGAATCCCATCGGCATCACTGTCTAACCAAACGGTATCTCCTAATTTGGATAATTCCACTTCAGCGATAACAATTTGTTTATCCGGCAGACAATCCCCATCGGTATCCGGAACCAGGATGAGTCCGAGTTTGCCAACGACTTGTTCGCCAAATATCGTTGTATAGTCATATTCAGGAACAAATCCTTCACCATTGCTTTGAGCCAGACTGAGAATTTCATCGACTCGCGCTTGTTCCCAAGCACCTAAACTACCGCCACCGTTTGACTGTTGGTCATCAATTAACTCCCAGATGGCTCGTTGCACATCCCCTGAGGTATAGGTTCCATTCCCAGTTGATGCTTGTCCCTCAAAGCCTTGATTGAGAATCCAGTTGACGAGATCTAAATTTTCCGGCTTTTCGATTAAACCCGGTCCGATTAGTTCATCAGGTAATGGTTCACCACTTGAGTAGACTTTCGCCGTATACTCTACATTTTGGTTAATCGGGCGATCAGTATCCAGGCAATACCCATCAAAGGTCATCCCCTCAAAAATATTATCGGTTCCGGGGATATCTTTGATGGTGATATCCACATAACTGGCATCCGGATCACTCCCTGCGTCGAGCTGAATGCTAAACGTCAGCAATCTGGAACCAGGATGACTCCCATTTTACCAATGACTTGTTCGCCAAATATGGTTGTATAGTCATATTCGGGAACAAATCCTTCACCATTGCTTTGAGCCAGACTGAGAATTTCATCGACTCGCCCTTGCTCCCAAGCACCTAAAGTACCGCCACCGTTTGACTGTTGGTCATCAATTAAAGACCAGACGGCTCGTTGAATATCCCCTGAGGTATAGGTTCCATTCCCGGATGATGCTTGTCCCTCAAAGCCTTGATTGAGAATCCAGTTGACGAGATCTAAATTTTCTGGCTTTTCGATTAAACCCGTTCCGATCAGTTCGTCGGGTAATGACTCATAGCTGGAATAGACTTTAGCGGTGTACTCTGTATTTGGGCGAATTCCCCGATCGGTATCAATACAATACCCATCAAAAGTCATCCCCTCAAATACATTTTCTGTACCGGGGACATCTTTGATTGTTATATCTAAATAACTCGCATCCGGATCATTACCTGCGTCTAGCTGAATGCTGAACGTCAGCTCATTTGGTAAAGCTGCGTTGAGAGATGAGTAGATGTTGGATTCTGGCATTGGACTGGATTAGAAAACTTAAGTGGATTAGTTAGTTCGAGTTGACTTGATCAAGGTATAAATCAGAGCCGATAATGGTTCTTCTGCTTTTTTAACCTTTCTAAATGCCCGACTTTTTATTTGTATACAACTCTACCTGAAAATAAAAATCAAAAGCAATAGACGAAAAACAAGTTTCATGAAAACTTTAAGACTCACCCAAAAATCTTTATTGAAACTTGACAAAATCAACCTTGACAATCCAGTCAAACAGGACTATCCCCTAACCAGCCTGGAGGCGATCTTCATCAAAACTTTAAGAACTAATCTAATTTTTATCGAAACTTTAACATCAATCGCGCAATTCTCCACCCACCTATCCTATAAGTAGGGCTTGCTATAGGGAGTCTTGTGGTGAGCTTAGGGAGATGGGGGAGATGGGGAGATGGGGAGATGGGGGAGAAGATTCCCAATCAACAATCAACAATCAACAATCAACAATCAACAATCAAGACTTCCCACTCCCCATCAGATAAAGCAGCGCCATGCGTACCGCTACACCACTGGTTACCTGTTGAGAAATTAAACTGAATTGTGGATCATCCATTAACTCTGAACTAATTTCCACGCCACGATTGACGGGTCCGGGGTGGAGGATTTTGACTCCAGGGTGGCAAAGTTTTAAGCGATCGCGCGTAATCCCATACCGTTGATGATATTCTCGCAAACTGGGCAATAGATGCGCGGTCATGCGTTCTTTTTGCAGCCGTAAGGTCATGATAAAATCGGCATCTTTGAGCGCCGGTTCAATATCCCAATGCAAGAATAGCCGCCGATTAGGGATTGGTGATTCAGCCTGATCTCCAGTTCCCTGGACATATTCAGTAAACTCCTGGGGGACTAATGTAGGTGGACCGGCTAAATGAACCTCAGCGCCACTGGCGGTTAGACTCCAAATATTAGAACGAGCAACCCGTGAATGGACGATATCCCCAACAATGGCAATTTTTTTGTCGGCTAAGAGTTTCAAGCGAGGATACTCAAAATCCAATAGGGATGTAATTGTAAATAAATCCAGCAACGCCTGAGAGGGATGTTCATGTTGACCATCGCCTGCATTCAAGATACCGACATTTGTCTGGAGGCGATCCATTTCAGTCGCGATCGCATGGGGGACTCCTGCTTCTCGATGGCGAATCACCATCATATCAGCTCCCATTGCCAAATAGGTTTTTGCCGTGTCGAGAATGGTTTCTCCCTTGGTCAAGGATGAGGTTCCCGGTGCAAAATTCAATGTATCCGCACTTAATCGTTTGGCGGCGAGTTCAAAACTACTGCGGGTGCGGGTCGAGGGTTCAAAAAACATATTCGCCACCACCTGACCTTGTAAAGCCGGGACTTTTTTGGTGCGTCGGGAGAGAACTTCCCGACAGCTAGCGGCTGTTTGTAAGATGGTGTCGTATTCAGCCGACGTAAAATCTTCCAAGGAAAGGACATGGCGGCGAGTCCAAGTGGCAGTAGCCATAAGAATAAGAACAGGAAATGGATAGAGAAGGGCTAACCGACTCATTAAACCTTTCTTTTGAGGGACGTTAGCTAGCTTATTGTCCATAATAATACTATTAGAAAAAAAATTCTTAGTTAGATGAACCCAGCCGTCGTCGTTTCGCTATCCCCAACTACTTCTGTTGCAGGTAAATGGGGAATTAATCCGGGTATTGAATCTGTCTTGTCTACGGTGAAGGTTCATCACTGCGATAAACGAACAGTGAGGTGTTCTCATGGAAACATTAGCCTATACTCATTTCTCTGCCCAAGCCGATGACATGACTCCCCACTCCCAGCCGAGTGCTGATGGGTTGGTCTGGGAGTCAGAGTTTCAGGCTCAACTACCAAGTTTAGCCTGGATTCAGGGATTAGCATTGGCGATCGCACTTTCTTCATTAAGCTTAACCAGTAGCGCTTGGGCGGCTGTGGTTAATACCAATGGTAGTCCGCTAAATGTGCGATCGGGTCCCGGTTTAGGGTATGGCGTGGTGAACACTCTCACCAATGGGACGACGATTCCGCTGAGTGGTCGTGACTCCGATGGTTGGTCTCAACTGGCTAATGGCAACTGGGTCGCTTCTCGCTGGGTACGAGGTGAGAATGGTGGTAGTACTGTTCCATCCGCCGCTGTCTTGCGCCCCGGTAGTACGGGGACAGCGGTAACCAATCTGCAAAATCGATTGCAAGAGATTGGGGTTTATAACGGGCCCGTCACTGGCTATTATGGTCGCCTCACCGAAACCGCTGTGAGAAGGGTTCAGGCGTCTGAGGGATTGACGCCGGATGGGATTGCTGGACCGACGACGTTAACCGCCTTATATGGAGAGGATGGGGATGGGGGAGGTGCGACTCCCGTGACGAATACAGCCGTGGTTAACACCAATAACAATCCTCTGAACGTGCGATCGGGTCCCGGTTTGGGGTATCGTGTGGTGGGTACAGTAGCCGATAACCGAACTGTTAGCCTCAGTGGTCGTAACGTTAGTGGCTGGTCTCAACTGGCAAATGGCAACTGGGTTTCCTCTCGCTGGATTGTCGGTGAAGGTGGCGGTGGAACTCCAGCGACGGATACCGCCGTGGTGACGACGAATGGGAGTCCGTTACATAAGACCTACTCAAAGCTGGTCAACCTTAGTCAGACCTAACCTTGATGCTTACTTCCTGCTTCACTCTGGCAGTGACGGCACT
>NZ_JBKHHI010000163.1:0-13404 GCF_046539235.1 Coleofasciculus sp. | reverse complement strand
ATTGACGTGCGCCCAAAATAATGTAATATTTATTCCACTACTTGAGTTGGATCACGCCAGTTGACCCCAAATAACCTCATCGGATCTAGGGCTAAAGCCCTGACTACGAACATCGGTGCGATCGCATCGCCTAAACGATCGCTGATTCGGTTTATTCTGTTGGTTATTATTGGCTTGGCTTTGGCGTTAGGGCTGGCGAATTGTGATAGTCCCTCTCCCCAAACTAGCGAGAGTCCCGCGATTCCGGCTGATACTCTGGTTTATGGTTCCGGTGGACAACCGGTGAATCTGGAACCGGGAAATATTACTGACGGCAATTCTCTTGTCGTGCAGCATCAAATCTATAATACGCTGCTGAGTATTAAACCGGGAACCACGGAGTTAGAACCAGGGTTGGCGACGGAGTGGACGGTATCTGAGGATGGGAAAACCTGGACGTTTAAGCTACGCGATGATGTTCAATTTCATGATGGTAGTGATTTTAATGCCGAAGCGGTAAGGTTTAATGTAGAGCGCTGGTGGAATCCCGATAGTGAGTTTGGTTATCGGGATGCAGGGAAAAATTACGAGATTTGGGCGAATTTGTTTGGCGGGTATAAGGGAAGTCCGGACTCAATTTTGCAAGATATTGTTGTCGTGGATGATAATACCATTGAGTTTATCCTTCAGCAACCCTTTGCCGCATTTGGGGCGGCGATATCTTCGAGTTATTTTGGGATTGCCAGTCCCGATGCGATTAAACAAGCGGGGGCGGATTATGGCACGCCGGCATCCTTGGCAGTGGGTACGGGACCGTTTATATTTAAAGAATGGCGGACTGGCGATCGCATTGTTCTGGACAAGAATCCAAACTATTGGAAACCGCAGCTACCGAAGTCTGATCAGTTGGTGATTCGCTTCATTACTGATCCGTCAGCACGGTTAGCTCAATTACGGGCAGGTACGATTAATTTTACGGTAGATTTATCCCCCGATCAACTCCCAGAAATCGAAAATGATGCCAACCTAGACGCCGTGTTTCGTCCCTCATTTAACGTCGGCTATTTGGCACTAAATCCCAGCTATGAACCCCTTTCTCAGGTAGAAGTACGTCGTGCGATCGCGCAAGCTATTAACACCTCTGAAATCGTCCCCGCTTTCTGGGGAGAATTGGGTGAACATGATAACCATTTTACCCCACCGTCTCTGTCAGAGTATCAATCTGAGGAAGTTATCAATTATCCCTACAATCCTCAACAAGCCAAACAACTGATTGCTGATGCAGGGTATCCCAATGGCTTTGACCTTGATTTGTGGTACATGCCCGTCAGTCGTCCCTATTTTCCCACACCTAAACCCATCGCGGAAGCTATAGCCGCCGAATTAAGTGCAATTGGGATTAAGGTTAACTTACAAACCAAAGATTGGGCAGCCTATTTAGAGGATCGGCGAAAATCACCAGGATTTCAAGCCTTTATGTTGGGATGGACAGGGGATTATGGTGATCCGGATAACTTTTATTATGCCCATTTTGGGCCCGGCGCAACCGAGGATTTAGGCGGCTGGAAAAATGATCAAGTTCTCCAACTTTTAGAACAGGGAAGGGCGACAACTGATCAAGCCGAACGGACTCAAATTTATGCCCAAGTGGATGAAATTTTAGCCCAAGAAGCTGTCCGATTACCTATCGTTCACTCCCAACCCTTATTGGCAAAACGCACAACTGTTACCGGGTGGACACCTAGTCCCCTAGGTTCAGAACCATTTGAGACAATAAGCAAAGGTTTGTAGTTGTCCTGTCTTCGCCATTAAAAGTATAGCGTTGACTATAAACCCTTAATCTATTGTAGGTTGACTTGAACGAAAGGATGAAAAGATGATTTGAGGAAATTATTGGGTTCTCTGTGTCAATCTGTGTCCCTCACTATTCCGGCTTCTGTCTGCATCATCCCTTCTGTGTCATCTGTGTTTTTGTCAATACTTAGTCATGATTTTTATCAAAACTTTAAAAAAATACATGCATCCAAGCAGATATTGGCAGTGAGACAAAAATCGGAGATTATACAAAGTTCTACGAAAATTCAAGGGGTTTAGCTGGGTCAAGATTAGTTTTGCCCACAAAATGTCCACCATAGATAGTATACCTGAAAATCGCACACACCCTCTCACAATCGCCGTACCCCCTGAAACTTCGTAGCTTTTTCCCAAAAAGAGGTGAAAAACGAGCAATTATGACGTTTTGTTGAGACAAGACTCTGATTGGAAAATTTAAACTGTTCTGGGAGAAAGAATAGTTTAAATTTATCATTACTTGACAAATTGAGGCGAAACGACATTGAGTCAAGCTGAGAAAATGTCAGTAGTAAAGGAGAAAGAAAGAACCAAGTGGTATCTAGTGAATAGTAGTTATCAAAAGAAGTGCGATCGCGCAGGTATAATTGGCTCTGATTAGTTTAAAGTCCAACCTCCAAGAAGCACTCGAAAATCTAGAGCGGGTAACTGAAAATAATAGTATTCGCGTGGTGGCAGTCCCTGTGCAGGAATGGCAGTTTACAATGGAAGAACGGGTTACTATGGTGGAATACTTAATTAGAAGACAACAAGAGTTACTTGAACTCCTGTGAATCCTCTGAGTATAAGGCAAAAGCAATGGTTAGTCGATAAAGTATCGTCCAATACGTTCCCAATCCGATTGCTGATGAGCGGATCAATATTGGTGTGCTTGCCTTTGATGATAATCGGGTATGTGTTCGATTTCTAAGCAATTGGGAACGGGTAAAACGCTTTGGCATGGAAGATATTCATTTCCTCAAAGATTTCGCGAGTCCCATGGAGGATGCGGCTGCTGATGGATTATTGTTTCCGGGGGATTCGCCAAATGAGACTCCCAAGCAGGAACGTTTAATCAGAGTCGCTCAGAATTGGTTTAATAGCATTCAGTTAACTGAACCGCGTGGTTCTCTAGACGCTGTAGAAAGCCTTTTAGCTGATATTGCTGATACCTGTTTACTTGAGCCACCGGAGGAGCCAAAGCCGCGCGATCGCGCTTTTGCTGTTCAAATGACTAGGAGGAAAATTAAGAATGTTCTTGGAGATGCAGCCAAAGACTTAGTTAAAAAAAATTATCCCTTGTCGGGTTATCGTACCAAACATAAATTTGATGTTGTCGTTGCGAATGAACAACCTTATTTTGCCGCTCAAGGAATTTCATTTGAAGTTCAAGTCAAGGAAACGCTTCAAGATTCAATTTCCTGGAAAATTTCTGATGTAAAAAAACGTCACCCTGATTTTCCTTTGGCAATTGTGACACTACCTCCTAATCCCAATAATTCTGCCTATAAAAGGCTTGAGAAAAATTATAACGACATAAGATCAATGTATTCTGATTTAGGTGCAGATATTTTAACAGAAGATAACATGGGTCTTTGGGTAAAGAATCACCTTAAGCCTATAGACACTACAACGATGGAGACTATATGAGAAAATAAAAGGATGCTTCGTTTTTTTGGCTACGGAAGGAGGACAATTCAAAGCCTCTCTCCTTGCAGGAGAGAGGTTTGGAGAGAGGTTTTCTAGATTCCGTTGAACCGAACAGCTTACTCGATAATTGGATCTCATCGGTGCTGGGGAAGACTCGAAGGGAGGTAACGGGAAAAATTCCCATTGCGGAATTTATCAGTTAAGGTGGTAGAGGTGGAAAGCTGCGAGAAACTAGCTTGAGTTGTGCCAAGTTAAGAGATGCCATAATCCTGTTCCGGTGGCTTTGAGTGAGGACGAGATAGAATGACGGATAGAGCAGAATTACTCGAAATTATTGATAAAGCAGCCCGTGAAGGAGTAACCGAGCTGGATTTATCGGGTAAAGGTATCACAGAGATACCGGACTGTATCGGTCAATTAACTAACCTTCAAAAGCTGTATTTTGAGGAAAATCAAATAACAGAGATACCGGAATGTATCGGCAAATTAACTAACCTTCAAAAGCTGATTATAGGGAAAAATAAAATAACAGAAATTCCGGGATGCATTAGTCAATTAAATAACCTACGGTTTCTGGGTTTATGGGAAAATCAAATAACAGAGATACCGGAATTTATCGGTAAATTAACCAACCTGAAAAAGCTAAGCTTGTCAGCAAATCAAATAACAGAGATACCGGAATTTATTGGTTATTTAAATAACTTGCAATTGCTGGGTTTGTCGAGGAATCAAATAACCGAGATACCGGAATTTATCAGTCAATTGACTAACCTTCAAAATCTTTATTTACATGACAATAAGATAACAGAGATACCGGAATGTATTGGTCAATTAACTAACCTTCAAGAGCTGAATTTAGGGAGAAATCAAATAACAGAGATACCGGAATGTATTGGTCAATTAACTAACCTTCAAAAGCTATACTTAGGTGGAAATCAAATAACAGAGATACCGGAATGTATCGGTCAATTAACTAACCTTCAAAAGCTGAATTTAGACGATAATCCTCTTAACCCTGTCGTAAAAAGTGCCTATCAAAGCGGACTAGACGAACTAAAAGCCTATTTAAGAAGTATACAAGAACCTGATCAACGTGAAGAAATTTATGAAGCAAAATTAGTTTTAGTCGGTGAAGGCGGAGTAGGAAAAACCACCCTGCTGAAAGCACTAACCGGGAAAGACCCTCAAACCAATGAAGCAACCACTCATGGCGTTGATATTGCCATTCAAGCGCTCCATCTACCCCATCCCCAAAAAGAAAACGTTGAAATTAAACTGAATGCTTGGGACTTTGGCGGTCAGGAAGTCTATCGCGTCACTCATCAATTTTTCTTTAGTAAACGTTCCGTCTACTTACTCGTTTGGGAACCGCGTCGAGGTGTGCAGCAATGCCAAGTGGAAGACTGGCTAAAACTACTACAGATGCGAGTTGGCGATGAGGCGCGTGTAATTATTATTTCGACCTATTCCAAATCCGGTCAACATATTGCCCGCATCGATAAACCTGTCCTAAAACGTGATTTTGGTGACATGATTGTAGACTTCCATGAAGTCGATAGTTTAGTCGATGACCCCGCTACCGGGGAAAAGGTGGGTATTGCCCAACTCAAACAAATCATTGCTGAAACCGCTCAAAACTTTGACCAAATGGGAGTGGTACTCAATAAAGCATGGCGAGAGTCACGGGATGAACTATTGGCAATCAATAAACCTCGGATTTCCTACACAGAATTTACCACAGTCTGCTCAACTCATGGTCTAAATGATATCGCCACAAAAACCTTAGCTGACCTAATGCATGATTTAGGGTATATCGTTTACTACAGTGAGGATGAACGGTTACAGGATGATGTCGTATTACAGCCAGAATGGTTAACTAAAGCCATTGGTTTTGTGCTAGAAGACCGCACAACTCAAAACATGGATGGTATCTTATCGGATAACCGCTTACTAGAGGTATGGTGGGACAATCCAGCCGATGGTAAAACCCGCTATCCATCAGAATTGTATCCCTTCTTCCTGCGGCTGATGGAAAAATACGATGTCTCCTACCGTTTGGAAGATGGAACCGCCAGTTTAGTGGCGCAACACGTCCCCCAAATTCGTCCCAATCTCCCCTGGCTACCCGAAGAGGAACCCGCGAATAATCGGCGGCGAATTGCTACCGTTTGTGTGATGGAAGAATCACCACCGGGACTGATTCCCTGGATGATTGTTCGCACTCATGACTATATCTATCAGCGCCATGAAGCCGATGGGAAAAGCCATCGATTACACTGGCAAAAGGGGATGTTCCTGCGGAATAAAACCCATGGTGAGGCGATGCTGGAATTGCGCGATCGCGAACTTCATCTGTATACTGAGGCGGTGTGGCCCGAATACTTTACAAATATCCTTCAGCAAACCCTACAAAAGCTGATTTCTGATACGTGGCCCGGATTGGAGGGACGGTATTATTTTGCCGTTCCTTGTCCCACCAAGAATCAGGGTAAAGCCTGTATGGGACGGTTTGAAATTGGTGCATTACGCCAGTTTCTGGAGGAAGGGGATACTCACTATCCCTGTCAGTTTTGTCGCACCCGCCACAAAATTGTTGATTTACTCTTCGGTTTGGAAGAGGAAGATACTAGAGAACAATTGAGTCGCATTGAAGTTAAAGTTGAGCGCGGCTTTACCGAAATTCAGCAGAATCTCCAGGAATTTGAAAGCCGCATCGCCAACTATGTGATGGGGATTATGCAAGCAGTCGCCAGCGAATCCAAACGGGGACCGCGACTATTTACCCTGGAACCGAGGGAAGGAAACTGGCGACGGTTGACGAGTAAAAAGTATCGGCTGCATTTGTGGTGTGAGGAACCGAATTGTCAGCATCCTGTCCATGATATCGATAAGGGAGTTTATGAGTTTAAAGCGCCGCGTGAATGGGTGGAAAAAGTCGCCCCCTACGCTAATTTGATTGCGGGAGTGTTGAAAACCTTAACCCCAATTACTGCGCCTGCTGCGAATATGTTTTTTGGCGAAGACTTCATGAAAGTCAGTAATCTTCAATATCAATTGGAGATAATGAAGGAGTTAAGCAATACGATTCTCAGCGAGGATAAACTCCTAATTGATGGAACCGCCGGGATGGGAGATGGCTTACTCTCTCACGCAGAACGTTCGGGAATTTTGGCATTACATTCTTTCTTACACGAGGAAGACCCCCATCATCAACGGTTGGGACTTAAGCGACTTCCAACCTATACCGGGGACTATCTTTGGTTATGTGAAAAACACTATCAGAATCGTCAGTCGAAAATGCCGCAGTTCTAGCTTACTTGTCACGCCATCTAGAAAAATCGATATCAAACCCAATCCCAAGGGTAAGCTGTTCGGCATTTAAACCTTAATATCAATAATCATGAAATCCTTGTAGTGCGTTTAGCGAAGCCATGCCGCAGGCTTTGCATCTTGCTCGCTACTAATACCCAATTTAAAGGCATGACAGCTTACTAACTTTAGAGTTTGTAGTTGCGCTTTAGCGCTTATGGCACTAAAGCATTGGTGTCAACTTAAGGTCGAAAACCAATGCTGGCAAGGTTTTCAGCTATGTCTATTTACTGCTCAAAATTTCCCCCTCATCCCCTAACCCCTTCTCCCACCGTGGGGAGAAGGGGAACCAGATTCTCTTACTCCCCTCTCCCCGGCGTGGGAGAGGGGCTGGGGGTGAGCTCACAAGGGTAGGTTTTTTAAGGTTGGGGTTCAGGCAAGACAAGGAGGACAAGTAGACCATCACTTCGACTTCGCTCAGCGACCGTAGACAAGGAAGAGTTTTAACGAAAAATAGGGCGTTTCGGCTTTTAGAAGTTAGAAGTGTGTTTGACCGAACCGAATTCTGTACGGTTTTTCCCCCTTGTCTTCTTTCCTTCCTTGTCCCCAAGTCTAGTCTCCACCCTAAAATAAAAAACCTACACCTGTCAGCTGGGGGTGAGGGGTTGAGCTTAAGTTGACACGGATGGGCACTAAAGTGCCTACTACAAAACCCGCTTAAGTCATCGTAAAAACCATTATAGGATAAAGACTTGAGGTGAAAATTAAACCCGAAAATGGCTCACTATATCATCAAGCATCTACTCAACCTGTTACCTGTTCTCCTGGGTATTACCCTATTAGTCTTTCTCTTCCTTCACCTAATCCCCGGTGACCCAGCAACAGTTCTGCTAGGAGAACGCGCCACCCCTGAACAGGTAGAAGCCTTACGGGAACAACTCGGTTTAAATCAACCCCTACCCCTGCAATACCTCACCTTTCTCAATAATCTACTCCATCTCGACTTCGGCACAAGTATTATCAGCGGTATTCCGATTATCGATGAAATTAAAACCCGCTTTCCCGCCACATTTGAATTATCCTTAGCCGCCATGATAGTCGCCGTCATTCTGGGAATCCCGGCTGGCGTTTTAGCGGCAGTTTACAAGAATCGTCCCGCCGATAACGTAACCATGATTGGTTCATTACTGGGGGTTTCCATGCCCGTATATTGGTTGGGATTACTGTTAATTTACCTGTTTGCCATTACCTTGAACTGGTTTCCTCCTAGTGGACGGATTAGTATTGAAGCGGGATTAAATTTTCAACCGATTACCGGATTTTACCTCCTAGATGCTATTCTCCAATTTGATATCAACCTATTACAAGATGTTCTAGCTCACCTCATTTTACCCGCTTTAACCCTCGGCACAATTCCCTTAGCCATTTTAGCGCGGATTACTCGTTCTTCTCTGTTGGACGTTCTATCCCAGGACTATATTCGCACAGCGAGGGCAAAAGGCATTCCCGAACATTGGGTGATTATTCGCCATGGTCTAAAAAATGCCCTGTTGCCAGTGGTGACGATAATTGGGTTGCAGTTTGGTACGCTCTTAGGTGGTGCTATTCTAACTGAAACCATCTTCTCGTGGCCCGGAATTGGTTCCTGGATTTACGAAGGAATTTTGGCGCGAGACTATCCCATTGTTCAAGGCGGCGTTGTTGTTATCTCGATTATCTTTGTCCTAGTTAATCTTGTAGTTGATATTTCCTATGCGCTAGTTGATCCGCGAATTAAATATAAATAGCGAGGAACCCTAGGCGAAAGTCATCAGTTATCCTGACTTTTGATGGTATGTGACGCAAAGTGAGTGTGAATTCTGTAGGGGCGGGTTTCACCACTATCTTTTCGGTTGCAACCTGATGTAACTAAACCCGCCCAGACGCGCCATGGCAGACGCGCCATGGCAGACGCGCCATGGCGCGTCTCTACAATAGTTTTTAGACTTCCCGTGAAAAGTCAGATAAATTATCAGGCATCAGAGGAGATATTTTGTATCTATATGTTACCGTTTGTAGAAAAAAATCCCTATTCCTTGACAAAGGACAAATGACAAAGGACAAATGACAAAGAACAGACAAAGGACAAAAGAATGAAAGCCGTAGTCATGACTACTCCGGGTAAACCAGAAGTGCTGCAATTGCAGGATGTACCCGAACCAAAACTGCAAACCGATAGAGACATATTAGTACGACTCCACGCCGCCGGGGTTAACCCCATCGACACCAAACTACGAAACCGTGGCACATTCTATCCCGATGAAATGCCTGCGATTTTAGGCTGTGATGGGGCGGGTGTCGTGGAAGCCGTGGGGTCTGCTGTCAGCAGATTTCAGGTTGGCGATGAGGTGTATTTCTGTGCGGGCGGATTAGGAAAATCAGGTACAGGAAATTATGCCGAACTCACAGTTGTTGATGAACGCTGGGTCGCCCGAAAACCCAAATCCTTGTCATTTACAGAAGCCGCCGCCGCGCCGTTAGTGCTAATTACCGCCTGGGAAGCCTTATATGACCGAGGGCGCTTAGAAGCCGGACAAACGGCGCTGATTCATGGGGGTGCGGGTGGTGTGGGACATGTTGCCATTCAGCTTGCCAAAATTAAAGGGGCTGATATTTGTACAACGGTGAGTTCCCAAGAAAAAGCCCGATTAGTACGTCAATTAGGTGCAGACGAACCGATTCTTTACAAACAAACCGACTTTGCCCAAGCTGGATTAGATTGGACAGAGGGAAAGGGTGTAGATGTCGCCTTTGATACGGTTGGCGGTCAAACCTTTTATGACACCGTTCCCGCCGTAAAAGTCTACGGGGATTTGGTTACTATCCTCGAACCTGACTATAGTATCGGGAAATTGAAAACAGCGCGATCGCGAAATCTGCGAATTAGCTTAGAACTCATGCTAACACCGACACTCCAAGGATTAGTAGCAGCCCAGGAACACCAAACCGAGATTCTCGAACAATGCGCCCAATGGATAGATGAAGGCAAACTCAACATTCACCTCTCTCAAACCATTCCCCTCCCCGACGCCGTTAGCGCTCATCAAGCTATAGAATCAGGATCAACCACCGGAAAAATCGCCTTGCAGATTGCATAAACAGAAGTTCCATGGCACACCTACTTTGGTGAATGAGAACCGTAGGGGCGCACCGACGTGCGCCCGATTTACTGACGCCCCGTATCCCCCTAGTAGGGTGGGCATTACCCACCTGTGGATAAGTCATAAGCCTGTCCTCAAAAGTCTCGAAGGGTCAATTGTCTGGGCTTCCTGTAGCTAAACCCGTTCTTATTCGTAAGTCATAACTCATTACTAAAAATGGACACAGAAAATCAACTGCTTCAGCAATACAACCAAAATCAACGCAACTTTTCCGGCATAAACTTACAGGGTGCAACACTAATCGCTGAAAGACTCCAAGAGGCGAACTTCAGCCATGCTAACTTGAGCAACACAATTTTCTTTGGTTCAAACTTGAGTCAAACCCTATTCTTGAATACTAACCTTAGTGGCGCTATCTTAGTTGCCACCAATTTAACCGATGCCATCCTGATAGAAGCCAATTTAAT
Source organism: Coleofasciculus sp. (assembly GCF_046539235.1). GTDB lineage: Bacteria > Cyanobacteriota > Cyanobacteriia > Cyanobacteriales > Coleofasciculaceae > Coleofasciculus. The sequence goes on along the minus strand of NZ_JBKHHI010000163.1, from coordinate 3,029 downwards.
CAACGCCAATCTCAGCGGAGCAAAACTCATCGGCGCTCAATTAATCGGCGCTCAATTAACTGGCATTACCATAGTCGGAGCAAATCTGAGCAATGCCAACTTGATTAACGCTGATTTGAGTCAGACCAATTTATATAAAGCAAACCTCAGTTGGAGTGAATTGAGTCTGACGAATTTAAGTGAGGCGAATTTAAGTGAAGCAGACTTAAGTCATGGGCGTTTAGTCGGCGCTAATTTGACTAATGCAGATCTCAGTCAGGCTAATTTGCAGGACGCTAATTTCACTGGTGCTAACCTGAGTGCAGCTAACCTCAATGATACTATATTAAACTTAAATTCACCAGAACTATTAACAGAAATTTTACGACAAGCGGCTGGGGACGACAAAGAAAAGCAAAACCTGGCTGAATTACTGCTCATGTATCGCCAAGGATGGGACTATTTAGCCACCCTCAATCATCCCTTAGCCGAATGGGGAATCGATACAATTAAAACCCTAGCCTCATCTGAGCAAAAATTTCCCGAATAGACCTGTTTGTAGTAGGCACTTTAGTGCCATAAAATGCTTGATTGTCAACCCCTAAATTCATGCCTATTGTATGATTTCTATACTATCGTATTCTCCTACATCTGGCGGGTTATCCGATACTACCGGATATACTATCATGTCCTTCTACCTTGCATCCTTACCAGACATTTCATACCAAATCCGGGTTAGCCACCCCCTTTATAATCTAGTCCGCGCAGGCAGACTTTGTTTGTGTAGCAGCGATTTCAATCGCCTCCTCTTGCATGGGGTTTCTCTGCCTCTTCAGATACCATCAAACCCAGCCACTAACTTCTACATCGGTCAAGATTCTCCCCAACTTAAGAGATTCACTTTTAGTCGCTTGTAAAATATGTTTCATCATCACAGGTTCTCCGGCATCAGCAGCTAAAAACGCCGCATTTAGGGCAATATTGCGGATATTTCCACCCGCCATATTCACCTTACCCAACTTTTTCATATCCAAGTTTTTCGTCGGCGTCTCTTCAGGAAAAATGTGCTGCCAAATCTCAGTTCTAGCCTCAGCATCAGGAAACGGAAATTTAACCGAAAAATTAATCCGACGCAGAAACGCTTGATCTAATGATTCCAACAGATTCGTCGTCAAAATTGCCAATCCTTGATAGGCTTCCATCCGTTGCAATAAATAACTCACTTCCACATTCGCATGGCGGTCATGGGAATCTTTAACTTGAGTTCGTTTGCCAAACAAAGCATCTGCTTCATCAAACAGTAAAATCACCCCACCCGTTTCCGCTGCATCAAAAATTCGCCGCAAATTCTTTTCCGTTTCGCCAATATATTTACTCACCACCGCACTCAAATCAATGCGATAAACATCAAGGCGTAATTCCTTTGCCAATACCTCCGCCGCCATCGTTTTCCCCGTACCACTCGGTCCAGAAAACAGGGCGCTAACCCCTAAACCACGACCCCCTTTTCCCGCAAATCCCCACTCTTGATAAACTTTCGCTCGTTGTCGAACATGAGCCGAAATTTCCTGTAATGTATTTTTTTCCCGTTCAGGTAAAATCAACTCATCCCAAGTCGCTACCGCATCAATCCGTTGTGCTAAATCATCTAATCGGGGACGCGCTTGAGTGCGACAGAAATCCCACAAGTGAGTTTGCAACGGAGAGAAAGGATTCTCTATTTTGGGTTTTGAGGTTTGGCTTTTAGATTTGCGAGTACGCCTTGAAGAGGAAGCAGGTTTCTCCGGTTCTTTCTCCTTAGTTGGCTCGGTTTTGACTGGGGGAAACTCCATCCCTTCCAGTGATAAACAAGCGGCTTGAATGGCTAGAGGATTGAGATTAAAATGAGATACTAGCGTATCGAGTTGTCCATTTAATTCTGACGCCGTTGAACCGAGATACGACTCCCAAATTAACTTTTGTTCCCTGTGACTTAGTTGACCCACATCCAACGTAATCATCGGGCGCTGGTTTTGTGGTTGTCGTTCTTGAGTGCTAAGAATTAAAGGCAGATTTAAATCTTCAACAAACTGAGAGATAGCCAACTCTCGCATCCCATCAGTTTGATTCAGTTCATCGCAGGTGAGTAAAAGGGCGCTGTTGGTTAATATGGCTTCCCGTAAACACCGCTGTTTTAATTGATAGAGTTCATGGGGATTAAGGGGAAGTTGGGACGCTGAAATGAAGTTCAGATGCAAACCCAAAGCACTACAGCCAGCAGCAGCAATGGTATGTTTAGCACCGAGTTCAGCACCACACAATTGAACGATAGGAAAGATAGATGTCGGTGTTTTCTGAGACCAAGTAGCGATGAGTTGCTCAGTGAGTTGTTGGTAGGACGGGGGAAGAGAAGATGGAGGTAAAGGGGGTATAGGTTTGAGGATACCAATCAAGTCATCATCCTGGCAATGTTCACCTAATAGATAACAGAAAATGCGCCGATTAATGCGTAGAGGAGAGTGAGAGAGCGTTTGACTATCACCACTTTCAATCAGTCCCCAGTATTCTAAGGGAGATTCAGAAGAGAAAACACGTAAATTAGCATCACTAAATGTAGCAAAAGCTAAATTCAGAGTCGGATGATTGTGGTCTAGATGACCATTAAATTTGGCACACAAGACTTTAAATTTTCTGTCTAATTCCATCCCGACGCACAACAATAGAATATATTGTTCAAAGGGAGAAAGCTTACAGATTGTGCAGAGCGTCTCTAAGGCTGAAGGCTTAGTTTGTAGGGGAGCAAAGGCGTCTGGCGCTAAGGTTGTTTCAAGTCTAAGTGGACTCGTCTGATTTTGGTCACAGTTAATGGTATCTTCCAATACCTGACGAACTTGATTAACGGCTGTCTGGAGATACTGAAAGTTGGCTTGATACCAGTTGGTCGATGCTGGAGTATCCATGATGTTATGGGGCTGTTTAAATATCTTAAAGTTTACAGTAAGGGTTTTATGGCTTCTATGTTAAGGCATATTGCAGGTCGAGTTAAATTCGGGAAAAACAGTTTATAATTT
>NZ_JBKHHI010000162.1:0-13487 GCF_046539235.1 Coleofasciculus sp. | reverse complement strand
ATAGAAGACAGCTAGGGACTTGAAGGGAGCATCGTACCTGACCAGCCTAAGACCTCCGTGTAAGGGGGCAAGATCCTCCCCATACATAAATGACAGGGGTTTCCATTCACCCCCTTACCCACCCCGATTTTTGATGAACCATGAATATCCTCTCCCTGTCTGTTTGTCAGTGGGGAGATAATCATCAATTAAAAGTTAGACTTCAGCATTTGATACACAATAGAAACAGCTATTGGTACATCAGGAGGTTATGAAATGAACGTTTTTGGTATTGGTTTACCGGAAATGGCGCTGATTTTAATCGTGGCGCTATTAGTATTTGGACCGAAAAAGTTACCAGAGATTGGTCAGAGTCTAGGGAAAGCCATTCGCGGTTTTCAAGATGCCTCGAGAGAATTTGAAACGGAATTTAAGCGTGAGGCTCAACAGTTAGAACAAGCGGCGAAAACACCTGCACTGTCTGAAACTCAGCAAGAAGCTACTTCTGAAGCTGATTCAACAGATAGCAAAAACCCAAGCCGCTACTCCGTCTCAAGCTAGCTAAAAACTATTTTTTCAGCGAACGTGAAGACAAGGAATTGGTAGATACTGACTGATGTTTCCCTCGCTGTTCTCATTTTTCAGTGTTTAAAGTTCCACAAAACATCAGGACATTGATGTCCTAACGGTGGCACTCAGTATGAATGAAAAAGTAACCAACATCAAATTGGTAAGGGAGGAATCAAAATTCTATCGGTCTTAGGAATCCGGGTAGCTGCTGATAGACAGGATGTAAGACTTAATCGTAGACAGTCTATGATCAAGTAATTCGCAATCAACTCAAAAACTGACACCATGACATGAGCTTGGTGTCAGTTGTTCATACAGACCGTTGTCCATTATGTTGCTCAGTGTTGGGTGCTTCAAACTTGTAGCCAACCCCCCGAATCGTTTGGATTAACTTCGGGTCACTCGCATCGATTTCGATCTTTTTGCGAATTTGTCCAATATGAACGTCAACAACTCGTTGGTCTCCAACATAGTCGTATTCCCAAACTTCCTGAATCAATTCAGAACGGCGCAGGACTTGACCTGGGTGAGATGCTAAGAAATGTAACAAATCGAACTCTAGAGCGGTCAAGGGGACAAGTTGGTCGTGAAGAGTCACCTCGCGACGGGTGGGATCAATCGTCAAGTGATTGTAAACGAGACGCTGCTGGTCAGTCGGCTCAATTGGTCGCTTACGTCTTAAAATCGCCCCAACTCGGTTTTCGAGTTCCATTAAATCGAAGGGCTTGGTGAGATAATCATCACCACCCTGTTTGAACCCTTGATTTTTGTCATCGGGTTGATCGCGAGACGTGAGGAAGAGGACAAAAACATCATTGATGCTTTGCATTTCCCGGCAAAGGTTGTAGCCAAGGGCATCTGGCAAATTCACATCCAGAATTATTAAGTCTGGGTTGAATTGCTTAAATGTGGCTAGAGCCGTCTTACCATCCTGCGCCGACTCCATTTGATAGTTCTTGGTGCTCAAAAAGCGAATTATTAAATTGCGGATTGCCGGATCGTCGTCCACGACAAGAATTTTGGCGGAGACCATGGTCATAAATTTCCACGGAGAACTAATTTCAGGGATTGATACAAGATGCACACCTATTCACCACTAGGATGTATTGAGCATTTTAGTCAATACTCTTCTAGCGTAGCTGGATCAGGAATCAGAGTATAGATTTTTGTGACATCAATGGCTTAGTAAGCATTTAAGTCAATTATCGCCAGAGAATGCAGGGATGCCAATAGCGGCTAGCATCATTACCCAAGTGGGAAAATAGGGCAGCCGCCCAATAGCATAACCGCTTTTGGCAGATCTGGCATTACTTGGGCTTGCCTCAAGGAATTTTTCTGCCAAGAGGACTTGTTTGCAAAGAACAGGCTACACTAGCTTGCAAGGGAGTTAGCATGGCACTCGGTACGTAACTAGGCTGTTACCTGTTGGGTACAGCAGCGTTTAGAAGATCGATGTCTATCATAATAACCAGTGTAGAGTCTTACATATACCAGTGAAAAAAGGGATGTCTAGGAGGTTTTGAATGAGCGATCAAAATCCCTACGAAAAACTTGGGGTTACAGAAGACGCTTCCTTTGATGAAATTCAGGATGCTAAAGGACGCTTGATGCAGCAGCATCGCGGCGAACCTAAGCTCGTCGAGTCAGTAGAGGCGGCTTATGATGCGATTATTATGGATCGCCTCAGAATGCGCCAAGAAGGAAAAATCAAGGTTCCAGAACGCATTCGTTTTCCAGAACGGGAAAAAGTGCCACAAACCCCGTTGGGCTTTAGCTCCCCCTCAGCCAATTCCTCTCCGGCTTGGTTGCAAGGACTGTTAGATACCCCGACGAGGAGTGATCTAGTTGCCCCCACGGTTGTGTTCTTGGTCTTGATTGGTCTGACTCTGTTTTATCCAGAAGCGTCAATTCTTACGTTTACTGTCGCCTTGGGGTTTGGCGGTACAATTTATTTCCTCAATCGCAAAGAACAACAATTTGGTCGGGCTGTATTGCTGACCCTGGTTGGTTTACTGCTAGGTGTAGCGTTGGGAACCGTTCTGGGAGGAGCATTAGAGTCACTGCTTATCGGCATGGGTTTGACCGTTGAGAAATTTGCCTCATTGGTAACCTTTGTCTTGTTCTGGCTGATTAGCAGCTTCTTGCGATGAAAGGGAGGAAGAGGAGAAGACAAGGCAAAGAGTTAGCAACTCCCTTGTCCTCACTTCCCCTATCTTTGCGGTTTGGTCATTCCCTGTTCCCTGTTCCCTCTTTTGGGTTACATCAGATAAAAAATACGGATCAACTCTTTTCCATTGGCAAACAACCGCGTTTCATCTGCTCCCGCTCGATCGCCTCAAACAAAGCCTGGAAATTCCCCTCACCAAAGCCTTTTGCTCCCCATCGCCGTTCGATGAACTCGAAAAAGAAGGTGGGTTCGGCGAAAATGGGTTGGGTAAAGGTTTGCAGCAGCAACGCTTGCGGGGATTGAGCTTGCCAATCGACTAAAATTTGCTGCTGCGCGATCGCATCCCATGCCGCTGTCGAGAAATTATCACCCGGATAGCGATCGCGCAGTTGACTGTAATAACTGGGGGGAACGTTGATGAAGGACATACCCTGACGACGCCGTTGCGCGATCGTACCCACAATATTTCTTGTGGCTAAAGCAATATGCTGGATTCCGGCTCCTCTGTTCACATCCAGAAATTCCTGAATTTGAGAATTTGCCGATGTCGGTTCATTAATGGGAAATTGTGTCCCGGTTACCGGATGTACCATCACCTGAGAGCATAAGCCAGATTTCTCAGTCTGGATGGTAAACACCTGCTGCGGTTGGAAGTCCAACACCTGCTGATACCACTGAACCGCTTTCGCCAAATCCCCAGCCGCCACATTCAGGACAATGTGATCGATATAGGTAAACGCCTCAATTGGGGATTGGGGAACTGTTGAATGTAGAGACGCGCCATGGCGCGTCTGAGGGTTGAATGTTGACCCTTGACTTCGCTCAAGGACATGGTTTGTCGGGGCGGGTTTAGGGATTTTCTTGTCGCTATCGATGGTAACGTTTGTACAAAACCCGCCCTGACCGAGTTTTGAGTCAAATCCCCCATCTCCCTTGTCCTTTTGATTTACTCCGTTTGACCCCACCTTCGTCTCACTCAGCCAGTCTAGCTGTACCGGAAAGCAGAGGATGGGATTAAAGCTATGGCGTTCGACCAAAGTATGAGTCATATCGCCCCATGCAGCAACTTTAGCCCACTTTATGTATCCATTCTCATAAACTTGGGTTTGAAGAGGTTGTAAGACCTTAGCGCCGCGTTGGAGGAGTTTTTCCATGCTCCATTCCAGATCGGCAACCTTAAAAGCAATATCAGCAACACCTGGAGGATGCTGGCGCAGAAACTGGGCAACGGGACTATTCGGCGCGATCGCAGACGACAGGACAAAATAAATAGCACCACTCTTGACCACCGTAGTTTGTGTGTGACAACTTGCCCCCGATGCCACAGATTGAAAGCCCATCTTCTCAACAAACCAATCGCGGGAGGCTAGCGCATCTTTAACATAAAAGTGAATGTGATCGATTCTCATGGCTTATCCCATCCGGCAGCTTACTTGGTTGTCAATTTTGCCGTCTTTTGCGGAATTTCAGCTCATTCTTAAGAGAGAGCCTGTTCTAGACGTACCATGGCACATCTGGGTGCGAGGTTGTAGGGGCGGGTTTTACCTATAACATTTTGGAGCTAACCGTTAACGTAAATAAACCCGCCCTTCTTTGGCAGCCAGTCAAAAGAATAGATGGCTTTCCGGCTGGATGTTGATTTCCATCGGTACGGCTTGGGGATCAGCTTTCAGGGCAAACAGAATGGCATTAGCTGCTGTTTGCGGATTCAGCATCTTTTTGCGATCCACTTTTAAGCTGACATTATCCCAGAATGGTGAATCCACACCACCAAAGTAAAAAAGTGTAAACTTAATCCCAAAGCGCTTTAATTCATCTGCCATACATTTGCTAAATCCGACAACGCCGAACTTCGAGGCGCAGTACGCCGACGCCATCGCCATGGAATGTTTACCTAAGATGCCGATGATGTTACAAATGTGACCGGATTTTTGGCTCTTCATCACTTCAGCGGCGGCTTGACAGGTATAGAAGCTACCTTTGAGATTTAAGTCCAGCATCGCCTCTAGGTCAGCCGATGTAATTTTGTTGTATTGTTTAAGAATTCCCGCCCCTGCCGCATTGATGATTACGTCAATTTGACCAAACTTGTCAACCGCCTTCTGCATCAGCGTTTCCACTTGGGCTGGATCGGTGATATCGGTGGGTACATTTAAGACTTGCTCTAAATTAGCCATGGGGAGTTGGGAGGTCAAAGTGGCTAAGCGATCGCTCTGTCTGGCGGCGAGGACTAAATTGGCTCCCTCTTTTGCTAATTGGTGGGTTATAGCCGATCCAATACCCCCTGTGGCACCAACGACGACAATAACTTTATCTGGCATATAATTTTACATTTCTTTACATCTTTACCTATGATAGAGCGGTTTGCCCGTTGTCATTGGTCATTGGTCATTTGTCCTTGGTCAAACGTTACCATCAATAGCAACAAGAACATTCCCTTAGCCGTTCAACCGGGGCGGGTTTAGTTACATCAGGGTCTCAAGCAAAGGATAATAGTCAAACCCGCCCCTACATTCAGACGTGCCATGGCGCGTCTCTACTAACTATGGATATTGTGATCATTGGTAGCGGATTTGGTGGACTCTCGGCAGCGATTCGGTTACAGGCTGGGGGTCATCGGGTAACGATTGTGGAAAAGCGCGATCGCGCCGGGGGGCGTGCTTATGTCTATCAACAGCAGGGGTTTACCTTTGATGGGGGTCCCACGATTATTACCGTGCCACATCTAATTGATGAGTTATTTGCCTTAGCTGGGAAAAAGACTGCCGATTATGTCAAACTTGTCCCCCTTGACCCGTTTTATAATGTTCGCTTTCCCGATGGCTCAGTCTTTCACTACAATAATTCCACTGACTACTTAATTGAACAAATTCGGGCGTTTAATCCGGCTGATGTCGCCGGATATCAACGTTTTGCTAAAGCCGCAAACGCTATTTTCGAGAAAGGATTGCCATTGATGGAGCAATCGTTTAGTCGCTTCACGGATATGCTAAACGTGGCTCCGGATTTGATTCGCTTACAGACTTATAAATCCGTCGCTGGGTTGGTGAATCAGTACATTCAAGATGAACGATTGCGGCAAGTTTTTAGTTTTCATCCTTTATTAATTGGTGGGAATCCATTTCAGAGTACGGCTATCTACGCCATGATTCATAAGTTAGAACAGGCGTTTGGGATTTGGTTTCCTAAGGGGGGAACGGGCGCATTAGTCCAGGCGTTGGTGCAATTGTTTCAGGAACTTGGGGGTCAACTATTACTGAATCGATCGGTAACGGAAATTGTGGTGGATGAAAAAACCAAACGAGCGACAGGCGTAAGGTTAGAGAGGGGAGAGGTGCTGAAGGCAGATGCGGTGGTGAGTAATGCGGATGTGGTGTTTACATACTTGAATTTAATTCCCCAGAAATTTCGCCGCAAATATAATGACCGTCGCGTTAAAAAAATGCGCTATTCTATGTCCTTATTTGTGCTGTATTTTGGTACAAATCGTCAGTATCCAGAGATGGCACATCATGAAATATTGATGGGGACTCGGTATCGGGAATTAATGCGGGATATTTTTGTGCGCCAGCAGCTTGCAGAGGATTTTGCCTTGTACTTACATCATCCGACGGCGACTGATCCATCTCTTGCACCGCCGGGATGTGATTGTTGGTATGTATTATCCCCGGTTCCTAATTTGGGAAGTCAAACCGATTGGCGGGTGATGGCGAAACCGTATCGGAATCGGATTATTGAGTATTTGGAACGGCATTATTTACCGGATTTGTCTCAGCATATAGTCACCGAACATTATATTGATCCGTTGCATTTTCGCGATACACTAAATAGTTATTTAGGAAGTGCGTTTTCCGTGGAACCGATTCTCACGCAGTCGGCTTGGTTTCGTCCTCATAATCAGAGTGAAGATATTCCAAATCTCTATTTTGTGGGGGCGGGAACCCATCCGGGGGCGGGATTACCAGGAGTGATGAGTTCGGGCAAAATTGCAGCGCGGTTGATTGAAGAAAATCAAAGGGCGCAGGTTTAATCGAGTTGACAATTGGGTTGGGCGCACGTCGGTGGGCGCACGTCGGTGCGCCCCTACATTTTCTGGATGTAAGCGTCATCCATTAAATCAGATGTGTCGTAGGGTGCGTTAGCGGAGCGTAACGCACCATTGATAAGGCTGATGCAAGATATCTTTTTGACAAAGATGACTGAATTTTAGGCAATCAGTAATTGTTATAATTAAAAGTTACCGTCATAGCTTTATCAGCATTGATCAAGCAATTAATTAATCAACGATAAGCCTCAAGTTACCAAACCGAGTGACAATTTGCTACAAAAGATAATAACCGATAATCCAATAAATAATAGCGATGCCGATTATCAAAAGCACGAGTGAGGTTGATGGGGAGCAAGTTGATATCTACATTGAAGTTGATGAAGTCCCTGAAATCCCTGACGCTGAAAACCCCTATCAGGATACACGAGAAAGCCTTGCCAGAAAATCTCTAAAGGCTGTAGACAACGTTTTTGGAGATGGTCTGACTTTATCTCGTAAATGCGCTGTACAGGTTATCCAGAGTGTCAGAAAAATGCACGATGATGTCAAACCGAATGAATTTGAAGTACAACTGGCGATAAAGCTAAATTCTGAAGTGGGGGCGGTACTGACAAAATTTGGCGGAGAAGCCCAGATGCAGGTGACAATGAAATGGACATTGAAGGAAACGCCCCAAAAACCGTCGTGATTGAGAAATCAGCCATTCAGATATTGCCCTACACGCTGATTGTGGGTCAGCATCAGATTAAGTTGGCGCTGGAACTGGCTTATATTGCCCCTCGGATTGGTGGGGTGTTGCTGAGTGGACATCGCGGGACGGGGAAATCTACCGCAGTTCGGGCGTTTGCTCAAATGATGTATGGCTGTCTCCCGGTTACTTTACCAATTAATGCGACAGAAGACCGGGTGGTGGGCGGTTGGAAAATTGATGAGTTGATGAAGAGTAAGCCTGTTCCCCAGCCGGGATTGTTGGAAGACGCGAATGGGGGATTACTTTATATTGATGAGGTCAATTTGCTGGATGACCATATTGTCAATATTATTCTGGATGTCACCTCAACTGGGGTGCTGGTGGTGCAACGGGAAGGGCAAAGTGAGCAAAAGCCGATTTCGTTTACTTTGGTTGGCACAATGAACCCTGAAGAAGGAGGATTACGACCTCAATTAATTGACCGCTTTGGGTTGATGGTTAGTGTCACGGCTGAAACGGACGAAGCGAAGCGGACTAAGATTTTGCAGACTGTTTTGGAATTTGATCAGGCGGTATCTCAGATTAAAGCGGGTGAATCCTCTGCCTATATTAATGACGCTTTGGAAAAAGACCAAAAACACCGGGAGTTACTGGAGAAAGCACGGCAGACTTTTTATCAGGTGGAAGTTCCCGTGAATGTTGCCAAAAACTGCGTTCGGTTAGCAGGGGGGTTTCAGGCAGAAGGGAATCGAGGGGACTATATGATTGCATTGGCGGCTCGTGCTTATGCGGCGTTAAAGGGTGAAAAACAGGTGACCAATGAGCATGTAGCAACAGTAGCACGGCTGGCACTCCAACATCGTCGTCCCGGAGTCCTCCAGAGTAACCAAATGCCGTGGCGTGACCAAGATAATCAGCTTGTGCAAGAGATTTTGAGCGGTGACTGATTCTGCCCCATCCTATCAACTTACGTTAACAGACTCATTCACGCGATCGCTCGCTTGTGCGGCGATTAGTCCAGGGCTGCGGAGTATTCTGATGTTTGATACGACTCCTGAAGTCTTACGGCTGACGGCTGACATCCTGACTCAGATGGTGGCGATTGTCACGGGACATCCGGTTGTCTCGGTGACGTTGGGGACGTGGGAAGCGGAGGATGACTTGTGGGGAAGTTTGGGATTATCGGGGAATTCGGGGGAACAGTCTTTTGACTGGAAACCCGGTTTATTAACCGCCGGACAGAATCAGTCAGACTTGCAGTTGGTGATTATTCCGGACTTGACTAAGTTGAGTTTAGCCAGCGCACGGGCTTGTGTGACGCTGCTGGGGGCGGATGTGGCGCATCTGGAACGTCACGGACAGCAGGACTTTTGGCAACCGAATCTCTGTTGGTTGGCGGGGTGTGCTAGTAATCAGGTGGGAATGGTTTCGCCTCATTTGCTAGACCGTTTTGCCCTGCGGCTGAGTGGACAGGTGGAAAAGACGAGGGATAGAGTGGCGGAGATTCTGGAATGGATTGACCTCTCCCCCAGCCCCTCTCCTGCGAGGAGAGGGGAACCGGATTTTAGTTTTGAGACACTGCGCCAACCTCTACAAAACGCGCTCCACCTGCGTCCCACGATTACAGCCGAAGCCACCGCCCGGATACTGGATTACACGTCAATCCTGGAAATGTTTAGTCCGCGTCGCGAGATTGCTTTAGGGCGACTCGCTCTGGCGAGTGCGCGGTTAGAGGGTGTAGCCGAAATGAGGGCAAAAGATGTTGATGCGGCGGCTCGCTTGATGGGGTTAAAACCGATTCCTCAACAGACTGAAGACATATCAACGGAAAGTGCTGAACCTGTCACGCCACAATTTGATCAGCCTGAAACAAGGGAAGACAAATCGACCACAACATCCTCTGACTCAAACCCGCCTGAACGCGCAACAGAAAGGGAACCTGTGTATGAGTCAGATGAACCTGAATCCTTACCGCCCACACGCTTACCCTTTAATACCGCTCCTGTCAATCCTTACCCAGAAGATGAGGCTCCAGTTGAACGGGAAGCCGCTTCTCTCCAGTTACCGAGTCGTCGCTTCCAGTCAAGGGCTAAGGCGTATGGAGCAATTATTGGCGTCGAGAAGGCAAAGACGTTGCAGGATTTAGCCTTGGTGAGGACATTACTGGAAGCGGCAAAATTTCAGGGTATTCGCCACCAGTCTACCGGGAATGGTCATCAGAGGTTAATTGTATCACCCACGGATTTACATAGTTACCGCCGAGCGCCTGTAGCCGAGCAAATGCTCATGTTACTCCTTGACCACACTTGTTTACAGGATTGTCAATGGCAGGATGAATTATTACCCTACCTGAGTTGGGCGTATGTGGAACGGGCAAGTGTTTGCTTGATTCAGGTGGGAGCCGAGAATGCCCGCCATGAGTTACGCGCACAGAAGATAATGGCGCAGAGTATCTTAGTGCCGAGCATTAGTGCCGGAATTGAGGCAGGATGGGGAAAGGCGACGCCTCTGGCTCATGGTTTAGATTTAGCCTTGCAGACGTTACGCCATGCTTTACAACATGGACGCAGTACCGTACAGCAGGCGGTGCTGGTGGTGATTAGTGATGGGCGCGGCAATGTGCCACTCGCCGCCAGTCGTTTGGGTCAGATTATGCCACCTGTGGGACGAAAAGGGGTAGAAGATGCGTTACAGGTTGCTGAACGTATTCGGGGATTAGATAATGTGAAAGTAGTTCTGCTCAATCCCCAACCGAAACAGTATCAGGATTTGCCGTTAGAACTCGCAAATGTTATGGGAGCCGCCGTGGTTTCGATTCCACCTTTAGAGGAAGTGGAGGTGGAATGATGGTTGATAAATTCAAGCGTTCACTCACCCAACGGGCAATCACTTCACCCACAGGTTTGGGGCGAACCAAAAAGTTACCTTTTGAAGCGGCACAAGCAGCAGCACCAACACCAACTACACCCGCTTTACCAGAGGATGTAGAAACGGAAACTGAAGAAAAACTCTTCCCACCTAACGAGCTTTACATCACGATGAAGCTACCGCCAGAGGTGGCTATTTTACACATCTACTCGAATGGGGCGGATGAATATGCGTTATGGGGAGGTAACGCGGTGGCTAAGTTGTCACAAACCAAGCCAAAAAAACGACCTCCTTTTTCCTTGGCACTGATTGTCGATAAAAAATTGTCTGCCAAGCAGATAAAAAATGATATGAATTTCTTTTCCTTTGTCAATCCTGAATTGCGGAAGTGGGTCAAAGGTTTGCGAAGTCGGTTTGGCGGACAGTTGTGTTTGGTTATTGCTGATCATACAAATTATGAAATTCCTTGGGAAATGGTGGAATTATCTCCTGAAGAGTCACCCCATGAATATCTAGGTACTTTGGTGACAACAGTACGCTGGCAAAAATTTATCAGTGGGGATGACTATCTAATGTTAAATTTACAGCAAGAGCAGTGTTGTGGCAATGTAATTGCTTATGTACTTGACACAGAACTTAATGGTTCAGAAGTTATTGATCTAGAAGACCTCAAAGCTGTTATATATCGCAGTAGCAAACATGATATCAATGAATTCAAAGCTCACTTAGAGCGTAATGAGTCTAGTTGTGGATTTATTTATATTTCTTGTCACGGTGATTTTAGAGAAAATATTTTTGAAATATGGATTGGGTCAGAAGCTAATAAACAACAAAGGTTAAAATACGGGGATTTACGCACCCATCATTTTAATTTACTTAAAAATTCTCAAGGAATCGTTTTCATAAATGCTTGTCATTCGGGTCGTCATAAACCACATCCTTACATTCCGTCCGACTACCAAATGGGTTTTGTTGAGCTTTTTATGAAAAAAGGGGCAAGAGGAGTAATTGGGACACTGGCTCCTGTGGGAAATAAATATGGATCTGAGTTTGCTCGTGATTTAATTAAAGCATCTTTGCGATCGCCTAATCTATCAGTAGCGGCGTTGCTACGAGAACTGCGGTTCAAAATGATTAAAAATTTCCCTGATCAGCCAACTAAGGAACAGTGGGAATCTTTTATTTATACTTTTATGTATGTCTACTACGGTAATCCCATGACGGTACTCCGGCTCATCCCTCCAGGAGGACAGAATGGTGTCTGACACTCAACAGCTCCCCCTATCGATTCAGCCAGTGATTAGCTACCCGCGTGAGGCGCAGGTGGGTAAAACTTACTTGATGACAATTGACTTACAACCATCTGGGGATAGTGAGTGGCTTTATGAGGATGAAGAATATCCTATTTATTGTATGTTGGAGACTTCACCTCTATTTAGTAGTAAACCTGTGGGGGAACCAGCAGTCGTGTTGCACCGATTTGGAGGAAGTTATGGTGCGGCTCAGTTTTTGTTGACAGCGACGCAGGAGGAAATGGAAGGGGCAATTAAGGTAACGCTAGTTAATGGTTGGGGTGTGCCGATAAAAGTTCTATGTTTGGATGAGATAAAGATTACTACTATAGTTACTCGAAAAAATATAGTTGATTATATTGGTGTTGAACCAAAAGAGAAGGTTAAAGAAATAACTCCATCTGACAAAGAAGAATTGCAAAATCATAGCAGAGAAACATATATTGAAAAATGGATAAAGAATTTAGAAAATGAGATTGCCTCTTATGAAGCAGCCTTGCAAGGCTACACCCGCGAGACGTTTCCCAGAGATTGGGCAAGGATGCAAAATAATTTAGGGAATGCCTACTTATACAGAATCCAGGGAGAAAAGGCAGATAATCTAGAAACGGCAATCGCCTATTTTCAAGCATCGCTGCAAGTCTTTACTATTGAAGGGTTTCCCAGAGATTGGTCAAGGACTCAAAATAATCTGGCAAATGCCTATATGAATAGAATTCGCGGGGATAGGGCAGAGAATATAGAATTAGCGATCGTCTCTTATCAAGCTGCCTTAGAAGTCTACACTCGTGAGGCATTTCCTAGGGATTGGGCAATGATTCAAAATAATTTGGGTCATGCCTACTTATACAGACTTCGGGGAGAAAAGGCAGATAATTTAGAACGTATGATCGCCCATTTTCAAGCGGCGTTGGAAGTCTACACCCGTACAGCGTTTCCCAGCCAATGGGCAACAATTCAAAATAACCTGGGTACTGCCTACGGTGACAGGATTCAGGGAGAAAGGGCAGATAATTTAGAACGTGCGATCGCCTCTTATCAAGCTGCCTTAGAAGTCTACACTCGTGAGGCTTTTCCCAGGAATTGGGCAATGACTCAAAACAATCTGGGTACTGCCTACGGTGACAGAATTCAGGGAGAAAGGGCAGATAATTTAGAAATGGCGATCGCATCCTATCAAGCTGCTTTGCAAGTCCTTACCATTGAAGAATTTCCTAGAGATTGGGCAATGACTCAAAATAATCTGGGTAATGCCTACAGCGACCGAATCAGGGGAGAAAAGGAAGAGAATTTAGAACGTGCGATCGCCTCTTATCAATCTGCCTTAGAAGTCTACACCCGTGATACTTTTCCCAGGGATTGGGCAGGAATTCAAAACAATCTGGGTAATGTCTACAGTTACCGAACTGAGGGAGAAAGGGCAGAAAATATAGAAAGAGCGATCGCATCCTTTCAAGCCGCCCTGGAAGTCTATAACTACGAAGCTTTTCCTAGAGATTGGGTAATGACGCAAAATTATCTGGGCAATGCTTACAAATCCTTGGGAGACTACAAAAGGGCAATTGAATACTATAAGGCGTCTCTTTGGGCATGGGAATGGGAATTCGATGACATCGGTGATCGTTATCTGGAAGGGACTTCCCTGAATAATTTGGGCAATGTTTACAATTCCCTAGAAGAGTACCAAAAGGCAATCAATTACCTTCAGGAGTCTTTGGCAATATTTGAGGAAATTGGCGAGCGCCGTGGGATAGCTAGTTCTATGATGGGTTTGGGCAATGCTTATGATGCACTAGGGGAATATCAACGAGCAATCGATTACCTTCAGGAGTCTTTGGCAATATTTGAGGAAATTGGCGAGCGCCGTGGGAT
>NZ_JBKHHI010000161.1:0-13501 GCF_046539235.1 Coleofasciculus sp. | reverse complement strand
CCTTCACTCCCCTACCCCAATCTCTCCAAGAAATCCGTGAAATCAGTGTTTTGACGAATGTTCAGCCAAATCTATTACTTAATTCTTTCCAGAGTTGACGGGCGCTATCTCGTCGCCCAGCCTACTGCTAGGGATCGTGAGATGGAGGCAGGTTACTTATTAATGTTTCGTGAACGGTTTGAAGCCCTCAGCTATCTGAATACCCACGCGGCTGATCTAAGCGATCGCTTTGCCGTTGAGTCTGTTTCCGGAACCCAGTTAAAAGGATTACTCCAACGCTGGGGATTTCATGGGGTAGGGATTGTACAAGACCCTTTGATTCCCAAAATAGAGTTTCTATCTTATGGAGGGTGACATCAATAATTTCTTACGTCTAAGGATAAGTATTCTGCCCAGATTCTAAAAATAAATAAGTCAAGATTACGCCAAATTCTATTTTTAGATGAACTAGAAGACTGATCCTATTCGTTCACAATGAATGAAGATATGATTGCTCAACCTTTACCCTGTATGCATTTCTTTGCGGTAGCAACCATGTCAGGGAAACTTATAGAGACGGTGTTGGGTCGCTTTAATGGGAACTCTATGTCTTTTTTCATACACCCCAGTCAAATCAGTGCATTATGACGTTTCAAGTGAATCGGTTTGCTGCCAAGGACTCTCGGCATCCTCAACCTAGAAAAGGAGTGAAGTCCAGAGGGCTAATCCAGAAACTTAAACACCACATTTTTTTATTCGGCGTAGTCCTTTGTTGGGGAATCGCCACTCCCCTGAATGCGGCTGAACGAGTCACCCTGCAATTAGGACCGTTTAAGCAATCGGTGGAAATCGAGGATCTAGAAGAATGGGCGCAGACGGGTCTGTTACCGCCGACTCTCACACCCTACCGTTCCTTACTCACCCCCCAAGTTCAGCAGGTACTCAACAGACGCCTGCAACTCGACCCCAATCTGGCGGAGAAATTTATCAATGATTTGCTGCTGTCCACCGATGGCGCACGCTTACTGGATCAAATTGGTCGGGTACTCCCGGATAGCAGTCTGGATCAGTTAAAAGCGGCTCTATTTTTAGCTGCACGCCAAGCCAATGGATTGTCGGTGCTAAGTTTTTTAAGAGCTTACCCCGAACAGACCGTCACGATCAATGCCTCATCCGCGATCGCGATTGTTCTACAAATGAATCTGCCTTACTTACAATCTCAAGTGGTTAATCCGATCCTGGAACAGGAACTCACCGTGGCGGATACCCCAGAGTTTGCGGCTGACTTTGACCCAACGGTGACCGGTTATCAATATGTCCGGGAACGTACCCTGAGGCTACGTGATCACGATCGCGATCGGGCTATTCCCGTCGATGTTTACTGGGTGGGCAATACCTCTGGCCCTTTGGTCGTTCTCTCCCACGGCTTTGGATCTGACCGCAAATTTTTAACCTACCTAGCCCGTCATCTCGCTTCTAATGGTTTAACTGTTGTGGCAATAGAACATCCCGGCAGTAATTTTAGCTGGCTCAGTGGGGTTTCTCTAAGGAGTAACATTGGAGAGGTGTTACCCCCATCGGAGTTTATCGACCGTCCTCAGGATGTTAGCTTTGTCTTGGATCGGCTGGCGAAAATTAATCGGGACTATGGATCATTACGGGGCAAATTGAATACGGAACAAGTTACCGTTATTGGTCATTCCCTAGGCGGCTACACAGCTTTAGCCTTAGCCGGAGGACAACTTGACCTAGAGGAATTGCGAGAGTTTTGTCAAAAGCGTAGTCCTCTAGAACGCTCACCGGCTGACTGGTTTCAATGTTCTGCCACAGACTTACAGGACGATAATGTGCAGTTACGCGATCAGCGGGTGGTTCAGGTGATGGCTCTCAACGCCGTTACTGGACATTTATTTGGCAGTACGGGTTTAGCAGCGATAAAAATTCCCACCTTGATGTTAACGGGAACCGATGACGCGATTACCCCCTCTGTGGAACACCAACTTCGCGCCTTTGATCAGTTAGGCGGACTCAAGTATCTAATGGTGGCGCTGGGGGGGACTCATTTAAGTGTCACCGATCGCGCTAGTCTCAATGAAGCTGTAACCAGCAGTACCTTGGTGCGGGAACTAACGGATAAAGAGGCAGAACCCCTGCGTCGGTTGTTTCGAGGCGTGAGTTTAGCTTTCATTAAACAGCTAACGCCTGAAGCCCAACGTTATAAACCCTTTTTGACGCCAGCTTACGCCCAATCGCTTTCCACTCCCAGCTTATCCTTACGCCTGAGTACTCAACTCCCGCCCAGCTTAACCACTTGGTTCCAAGTGTTAAGTGTAAGTAACCAGAAGATTGCCATCCGTTTCCCTACCCTCAATCAAGGTGCGATCGGGAAGATTTTTTCACCCTTTGCCAACTCTCCCACGGTTCTGACCCAGACAGATTGCTGCACAGGGCAACTTAATCAGATTTTTACGAATTTTATGAATACCTATAATCGGCGTTTAACCGGAATCAGTTAGCCGCTTCTATGCCTTGACACTTAAGCTAAACCGTGTTATCTAAAGATGTGCCTGGACTGGCGCTCTAGGAGATTCCAGATGTGGGCAAATCTAGTTGCTTAATTGTCAGCTATTGGGATATAATCAAAAGCCTGAAACTATTAAACGAGCTAACAACAGGGTAAGCTAAATCACATTTATTCCTGATCGGGCTTGCCAACACCAGGTTAAGTTTGCTACCTTAGTTAAGGTGCAAGGATAACAAGCCGGGATAGCTCAGTCGGTAGAGCAGGGGACTGAAAATCCCCGTGTCGGCGGTTCAAGTCCGCCTCCTGGCATTCCTAAAAGCTGATTCTATATAAATTAATTAAGGCAGGAACAGTTAGTCTCCTATAACTGTTTCATTTTGCATCCATTTGATATCGATGCTATCAGTTCATTGCCCGATCTTTAAACATGCTCACCGTTGTCGTCATTTTAAATCTGCTAATCTCGCTATTTGGTTTTTATCTGGCGTGGCGGATTTGGAAATTACGACGGGTGCTAGCCGCGGCGGCTGATATTGTCGCCAAGGCTGAACAAAGTACATATAGGGTTTTACATGGCGCTCCCCAAGCCATCTCTAGAGGGCAGCTGGGTGTTCACGGATTAAAAAAACGCTATCAGCATTTAGAGTTTCAGTTACAACGAGTACAGCGAGTCTTGATGGTGTTGGGCTTTATTCAAAAGACCTATCAGTCTAGGCGACGCCGCCGGGGAAAGCGATCGCCTGGTAAAATTTCCTCACTCTGAACCTTAAGCCAATTGCCCCCCTTTATGTTAAAAGGGAGCTATCAAGAACACAAGCGAGCTGCCATCTGCGTTCTTGAGCAGAGTCTTCAGGGATTTCTGATCAAATTTCCCGAGCAAGTCTGCCTAAAATTGGTGTAAGGATAGAGACCAAACGATGTCAAAAAAGAATGCTGGAGTATTTATTGGGGGTTTAGTTGTCGGGAGTGTGATTGGCACCCTCACCGGATTGCTGATTGCCCCGCGTTCAGGGCGGGATACGCGACGGTTGTTGAAAAAATCTACAGATGCCTTACCGGATTTAGCCGAAGATCTATCAACAACTGTACAACTACAAGCCGATCGCCTTTCTGAATCAGCCCTACGCAACTGGGATGGAACCTTGACCCGACTACGAGACGCGATCGCAGCCGGACAAGAGGCTTCCGCCAGGACACGAGACGAACTCAACTCGCCTCAATCTGGCGTGGCGACTGAATCACCCGCGTCAGTTTCTGATCATCAAGTGTAGGCAACCGGTCGGTGATTGATCCTTTATTTTGGCTCGGACTCTCCATTCTATTAGTAGCGGTTAGCTTAACTGCTGTTTTAGTGGCAGCATTACCGGCGCTGCAAGAATTAGCACGGGCAGCCCGTAGTGTGGAAAAGTTGGCAGATACGCTGCGGCGAGAATTACCGCCTACTTTAGAGTCGATTCGTCTGACGGGTTTAGAAATTAGTGACTTGAGCAACGATATGAATGAGGGCGTTAAAAGCGCGGGTCAAGTCGTGCAACAAGTTGATCAAAGTATCAAAGGTGCGAAAAATCAGGCGAAAAAAGCCCAAGTCGGCAGTCGTAGCGTTGTTGCTGGTGTTAAAGCGGCTTGGAAAACCTGGAGAAACCCTGCGGCTAGTCGTCTTTCCCTTGATCGCTTACCCCCCTCTGAGCGCAAGGCTCTTGATTTGCAACAACAGGATACAGATCCGGATACGGTTGAACAAGAGTATGAGCGATATGAGGAAATTCAGGATAATGCTCCTGTTTCTCGGCAGGGGGGTGATGGGTGAGATAGGGGAGCAGTGTAGAGACGTAGCATTCTACGTCTGGAAGCGGGGGGAGCGGGGGCAGTTGGGGAAGTTAGGGAAGCTGAGACATTCCGATGAAACATCTTTATGTAGGGGCGGGTTTTACCACTAACATTTCGTTTTCACCCTGATATAACTAAACCCGCCCTGACCTAACCGTTCAATGCTTGCTTCTCAAGGGAGCGAGTATGACGAATGACAAATCCCAAATATTAGAGTAAAGTAAACAAGTGTAAAGAAATCTTTACCTTAACCTGATCTTATCTCCCATTTAAGATATCTCACCCCTGTCCATTGTTTTGTGTATCGCAATGCTGGATCTTTTTAAACGATTTTTGGTAATCTTGGTAGCGTTTTGTCTGGCTGGCTCTGTTTGGGCGATCGCACCATCCGCTCAGGCTTATAACAACCCCGATCTACTCCCGGAAACCCAGACGCCCATTATTGACTTGGCAAACCTGCTGCCCCAGCTTCAGGAAGAAGCCTTAATTCAAGACATAGAAACGTTTGAGGCACAAACAGGCTGGAAGCTGCGGGTATTAACCCAATATGACCGTACACCCGGTTTAGCCGTTCGCGATTACTGGGGACTCAATGATAAAAGTGTTTTACTGATTGCTGACCCACGCGGCGGTAATCTGCTAGGCTTTAACGTGGGCGATGATTTATACCAATTTCTACCCCGTACCTTTTGGGTAGAGTTGCAGACACGCTTTGGGAACCTCTACTTTGTGCGTGACAATGGGGAAAACCAAGCAATTGTCCAAGCGTTAGACACCGTTAAAACTTGCCTAAATAAGGGTGGATGTAACGTTGTTCCGGGCTTGCCTCAAGAACAGTGGATTCTCACCCTGATTACCTCATTGGTGGGTGGTGTCGTTTTGGGATTTGCCGCGATTCCTCGCAAAGATGGACAACTTGTGGCTTGGCAATGGGCATTAATCTTTTCTCCCTTGTGGGGTATTCTCTTCATTGCTTTCGGAATCGGTCCAGTTGTCACTCGGACGGCTGAATGGTTGCCTTTATTCCGGAATGTATTGGCGTTTGCGCTAGGGGCGTTAGTGGCTTACCTGTCACCGTTTATTGGTCAAACAACAGCGTCGGAAATGTAATTGGTAATTGGTCATTGGTCATTGGTCATTGGTCATTGGTAATTGGTCATTGGTAATTGGTCATTGGTCATTGTTCATTGGTCATTGGTCATTAGTCATTGGTCATTGGTCATTAGTCATTGGTCATTGGTAATTGGTCATTGGTTTTTTCCAGTAAGGGCGCACGTCTATGCGCCCCTACGTTATGACAACAGATTGCCGGTTCATTTGCTGACAATTCCTGACCACTGCACCTTTTTTTGCTGAGTGCGACGATAGGAGAAGAAATACTCCGGTTGCTGATAGGTACAGTGAGGCGCGATCGCGACTTGTTGATCCTGTAAGCCGAGTTGTTCGAGTTGTATAGCGTTCACCCGCCGTACATCTAAACGTACTCGCCCTGGATGGGGATCGTCGAAAATGGGGGAATGGGTCAGCTGCTGTAATTGCGGCAAAATCGATTCAGGATTTGTTTTATCCGTCGGAATAATGCTAGAACCTACTTCTATGGCGACGGTTTCCGAAACCTGATACACTTCTGGCGCGATCGCCGGTCCCATGGCAACCCTGAGATTGTCTAGGCGGGTACCGGTTTCTAGGAATCGCGCGATCGTCTTTGGCACAATTCGAGCCGCTGTTCCTCGCCATCCTGCATGAATAGCCGCGACTCGTCCCGTTTGTTCATCTCCAATCAGCACAGGCGTACAGTCAGCCGTGCAAACCCAGACAGCTTCCTGGGGGTGTTCAGTGAAGATACCATCAGCCGCAGGTTTTTCCGGCGTCTGAGTCTCCTTTTGACTGACTAAACCCACAATTTCAGATGGTGTGAGGACAGTATTCCCATGAACTTGGCGCACCCGATAAACATTCGCTTCAGGCTGTAGGGCTTCTACAATTTGGTCAGGGGTACGGGGTGAGAAAGCTGAGGTGAAGAAGCCGTGACGCCAAGATTTGAGAAGGCTACAGGTTAGATACGGTAAGTTGTCCCACGTTTGCCAGTACCACGTATGCATTGATTTTTGTTCATTGTTCATTGTTCATTGTTCATTGTTCATTGTTCATTGGGTTTTGTCTGCTGCGTCAAAAGGAAACTGACAATAACAACAGGAAAATTATTCCATAGAGCGAAGCACAGGAGTACAATAAGCTAGCTTAGCTAATCTTTAAGCCGTAGTGGTACTTAATCAACAAGCTCTGGAAATAGCCCTCCAAACCGTCACGCAACAGCTATCCCACTCTAGACTCCCAGGACTTCAAGATATCGGGGAGCTTGCTATCTATTTATTTGACAGCCTATCCTCTACCAATCAAACCCTCTGGGAATTGCTGGATAGAGGCACAACATTACCTACCGTTGTTATCGCGGCTCAACAAACCGCCGGACGAGGACAGTGGGGACGGCAATGGCAATCGGAGCAGGGTGGGCTATACTTATCGTTGGCTTTAACTACGAATGTGGAAGCATCCAATAGCGCCCAGCTAACTATGTGCAGCGCTTGGGGCGTTGCTACGGCGTTGAGATGCTATGGTATTCCTGTCCTGATTAAGTGGCATAATGACCTGCTGTTATGGGGTTATAAGTTGGGGGGTATTCTCACCGAAACCCGCCTGTCTAAGGGGCAGATTACTAAAGCGGTGATTGGGGTAGGCATTAACTGGAGCAATCCTGTGCCAGAAACAGGGATTAATTTACAATCCTTTTTTGCGACTCAACCCATGAGTCCATCCGTAACCTCCCTAGAACTGTTAGCCGCAATCGTGATACAGGGATTGCGATCGGGGTATCACTACGGGTTAGAATCAGGCATTAACAATTTACGGTTGTCCTATCAAGAGTTACTGTTTCATCAGGGAGCCTCGATTCAGGTTAACGGATATCCTGGCATCGTCAAAGGCGTCACATCAATGGGTGATCTAAGAGTTGACTTGAACTCAGCTCAGGCAGCGGATGCAAATGCTTACACCGTCATCAGTCCCGAAATTCACCTCAAGCCCGGTACAATTAGTCTGGGTTATTCTCAAGATGTGCCTTGAGTCAAAATATGAGTTGTTTGAATGAATGAATCGGTGTTCTCGTCTAATTAAATTCCCTTAAATTGACGGAAAATTCTTACTTAATATTGATTGAGAGTGAGCCATGAGGAGTGAGTCGCAAATGAATAAACAAACCGTCGCCAATTCCACCCCAACGGGCATATTTTATCGGTATCCCTGGCTGAAGCAGGGCATCAGTGTGATGGGAGGACTCGGTGTTCTCAGTAGTGGTTTGGTTGTTGCTCAAACCGATGCACCAATCGACACAGGCGCAGCCCCAGCCGCACCGCCTGCTCCCCCAGCGATTAAATTTACTCCGCCGCCCCCAGCCCCTCCCGCCCAGCCTAAACCTGCTGCGCCACAAGTTATTGTTGCTCCCCCAGCCCCTGCGCCTAAACCCGCTTATCAACCCCCTGCTCCCCCAGCTCCTAAACCTTCAGCCCCTGCACCGATTACCGTTAGCAAGCCTCCAGCCCCAGCTCCGGCTCCGGCTGCACCAACACCCAGAGTGGCGACACCTCCAGCGGCAAAACCGAGACTAAATGCGCCGAATCTCTCTATCCCGGCTCCCGCCACCTTAGCCAAACCTCCGAAGGTTATTGTTAATCCTTCCCCGGCTCAGACGGCGACTCAAACCCCAGTTGCGCCGAATAATAGCTATATTGATCCGACCAACTACAGTCTGGGGGCAACACGGGGAACGGAAAAACCCACTGTGGTTGTGACGGAGCGGTCAACAGGGTGTCAAACCGTGTCGCGCAATGGACAACTAGTGAGTGGGAGTTGTGGGGGTCAAGCTACGCCA
This sequence comes from Coleofasciculus sp., assembly GCF_046539235.1. Lineage (GTDB taxonomy): Bacteria > Cyanobacteriota > Cyanobacteriia > Cyanobacteriales > Coleofasciculaceae > Coleofasciculus. The sequence continues at coordinate 5,243 of NZ_JBKHHI010000161.1, read as the reverse complement.
AGACAACAACCTCAAACGGTTCAAGCCAGGGTTCAGCCAGAGCGAGTTCAACCTCAACCCCCTCAACCTCAGGCAAGAACTGGTGGAGCCGCAACTCGACTCCCTACACCTCCAGTTGCCGTCAACGCCAGTGTGAGACGCCCAGTCAGGCCAGTGCAACGGGTTGCCGTGTCTGGCAATTCTGGGGGCAGACAGTATACGCGCCGTCCTCCCGTCTCCTCTCTATCCCCAACGCCATCACCCAAAACCACTCCCACGGGTCTGACTTACTATAATTTCTCCAACCGACCCCAGGGACGTACTATCGTTGGCAATGCCAGCTTTATTTTCCCCTTAACCATTCCGTCGGCAATTAGCTCAGTATTCGGGTGGCGCACCCATCCGATTACCGGGACATCTCGTTTCCATGCGGGTACCGATATCGCCGCCCCGACGGGGACACCCGTTTTGGCGGTGGCTCCTGGCGAGGTGGCTACGGCTGATTACTTAGGTGGCTACGGACTCACGGTGATTTTGCGCCATGAGGAAGGGACTCAGGAAAGCCGCTATGCTCACCTGTCAGAAGTTTTTGTGCAACCAGGTGAATCGGTGGATCAGGGTAATGTGATTGGGCTGGTTGGTAGCACCGGATTTTCCACCGGTCCCCATCTCCACTTTGAATGGCGTCATCAAACCACCGATGGTTGGGTGGCGGTTGATGCTGGCGCTCATTTAGAATATGCTATGGCTCAACTGATAGAAGCGTTGCAGGTGGCACAGGCGATCGAGCAACCGGATTCGTAAGGTCATGTAGAGACGTAGCATGCTACGTCTCTACAGGTTCCGATTGTTCAGATTGATGGGGGGTTCTGGTTCTCAGTTAGACTTTGGCTTCCAGGGACTTGAGATATTCGGTATTGACACCGGATTCGCGGATCAAGGCAATTTTTCCAGTCCGGGCGACTTCCCGAAGTCCAAACTTGCTCAAAATCTGGATGATCGCGACCATTTTTCCCGGGTCTCCCACAACTTCAATGGTCAGGGAATCTTCGGCAATATCTACCACCCGCGCCCGGAATACTTGGGCAAGTTCAATGATCTCCGATCGCGTGGAACTGGTACCGTTGACTTTGATCAACATTAATTCCCGTTCCACACAAGGAGTAGTGGTAATCTCTTGAACCTTGATCACATTGATCAACTTGTAAAGTTGCTTGGTGAGTTGCTCAATCGATCGCTCATCCCCAGGCACTACCATCGTAATCCGGGAAATCCCAACTTTTTCAGCCGGACCAACGGCGAGACTTTCAATATTGAAGCCGCGACGGGCAAATAAACCCGCAATGCGAGTTAAGACGCCAGCTTCATCTTCAACTAAAACTGAAAGGGTGTGTTTCATCAGCTAACACCAAAGTGGCACAAAGGCAATCGCCTCTTGCTTATGTATAATCGGGTCTTGGCTTGAGGCTTTTATATCTTACCGTGGTCTGAAAAAATAACAAGACTTAATTCATCTATTTTTTTTTTGACTTTAAGCCCGGTGAAACCCAAACCCCGTCATCGGGTATGGCAAAATTAAACGTAAAACCCAAGATTTCCATGACAGCAACCACTCCCTCCCTACCCACTCAATATGATCCCACCACGACCGAAGCCAAATGGCAGACGTTCTGGGAAGAACAGGGCGTCTTTCAAGCCCACCCAGAACAAGGTGGTGAACCCTATTCTATGGTGATCCCACCGCCCAATGTCACCGGTAGCCTGCACATGGGTCACGCCTTGGGACAAACCATTATGGATATCCTGGTTCGCTATAACCGGATGAAGGGGTGTAATACGCTTTGGGTTCCGGGGACTGACCATGCCAGTATTGCCGTGTCCACAATCTTAGATCGGCAACTGAAAGCCGAAGGCAAAACTCGTCAAGATGTAGGACGGGAAACCTATCTGAATCGCGCTTGGCAATGGAAAGAAGAATCAGGGGGTTGGATTGTTAACCAATTGCGTCGCTTAGGCGTGTCGGTGGATTGGTCGCGGGAACGGTTCACTATGGACGAAGGCTTGTCTAATGCTGTGCTGGAAGCCTTTGTCCAACTCTATGACGCCGGACTGATTTACCGGGGTGAATATATGGTGAATTGGTGTCCCCAGTCACAGTCAGCGGTTTCGGATTTGGAGGTGGAAAATAAGCAGGTTAATGGTCATCTGTGGCATTTTCGTTATCCCCTGAGTGAGGGAAATGGGTCAGTGGAAGTGGCGACAACTCGCCCGGAAACCATGCTGGGGGATACAGCAGTGGCGGTTAACCCAAAGGATGAACGCTATCAGCATTTAATTGGCAAAACCTTGACCTTGCCGATTATGGGGCGAGAGATTCCGATTATTGGGGATGAGTTAGTTGATCCTAGCTTCGGTACAGGATGCGTCAAAGTTACACCCGCCCATGATCCCAATGACTTTGAAATGGGCAAACGCCATGACTTGCCCTTTATTACTATTCTGAATAAAGATGGCACGCTGAATGAAAATGCGGGCGAGTTTCAAGGACAAGACCGATTTGTGGCACGGAAAAATGTGGTGCAGCGACTAGAAGCGGATGGATGCCTGGTTAAGGTAGAAGACTACGATCATACCGTTCCCTATAGCGATCGCGGCAAAGTCCCCGTTGAACCCCTATTATCCACCCAATGGTTCGTCAAGATTCGTCCCCTGGCGGATAAAGCCCTGGAATCCTTGGATCAGCATAACTCCCCCAATTTTGTCCCCGATCGCTGGACAAAAGTTTACCGAGACTGGTTAGTTAAATTAGAGGACTGGTGCATTTCTCGCCAACTCTGGTGGGGACATCAAATTCCGGCTTGGTATGCGGTGAGTGAAACCGGGGGACAAATTACCGATAATACTCCCTTTATCGTGGCTCATAGTGAGGCAGAAGCCTTAGAAAAAGCAAAAGCACAATTTGGTGAATCTGTCAAACTTATTCAAGACCCCGACGTTCTCGACACTTGGTTCTCCTCCGGCTTGTGGCCCTTCTCCACCATGGGCTGGCCCCAACAGACGCCAGATTTAGAGACCTACTATCCCACCACCGTATTAGTTACAGGCTTTGATATCATCTTTTTCTGGGTTGCCCGGATGACGATGATGGGCGGATATTTCACCGATCAAATGCCATTCCAAACAGTTTACATCCACGGCTTAGTTCGGGATGAAAATAACAAAAAGATGTCCAAGTCGGCAAATAATGGTATTAATCCACTGATCCTAATCGAGAAATATGGAACCGATGCGCTGCGCTATACCTTAATCCGGGAAGTCGCGGGTGCGGGTCAAGATATTCGTTTAGAGTATAATCGCCAAACCGATGAATCGGCATCCGTAGAAGCCTCGCGCAACTTTGCCAATAAGCTGTGGAATGCGGCGCGGTTTGTGATCATGAACCTGGATGGGAAATCGCCCCAAGCATTGGGTTCGCCACTGGCACAGGAACGGGATACATTAGAATTATGCGATCGCTGGATTCTCTCTCGCTTTTATCAAGTTGTTACTCAAACCCGTCAGGATTTAGACCATTATGGTTTAGGAGAAGCCGCCAAGGGACTCTATGACTTTATCTGGGGTGACTTTTGTGACTGGTATATTGAACTGGTTAAACAACGGTTGCGCCAAAAGGGAACTCAATCGCGGCAAATAGCCCAGCAAACCCTGGCGCATGTTCTTGATGGTATCCTAAAAATGTTGCATCCATTTATGCCGCATATTACCGAGGAAATCTGGCATACTTTAACTCAAAAGACGGACGAGTGTTTAGCACTACAACCCTATCCCGCGCTACCCGACTCGGAAACCGAACCCGGTGCATTTCCCATCAATCAAGAACTAGAAAAGCAGTTCGAGTTACTCATTGGCGCAATCCGCACCATCCGCAACCTGCGTGCAGAAGCAGGTGTTAAACCCAAGACAAAAGCCCCGGTGATTTTGCAAAGTGAAAATCCGGATGAACGAGAGATTTTACACCAGGGTGAATCTTACCTGCAAGACTTAGGTAAAGTCGATACCTTAACCATTGTGCCAGCCTTAACCGAAGACCTGAAAAACACGATGGCAGGTGTAACGGGTACGGTTCAAGTGATTATTCCTCTAGCGGGTTTAGTCGATGTTGAGACACTTCGCGCTAAGTTAGACAAAGACCTCAGTAAAATCGATGCTGAAGTCAAATCTCTGTCTAGTCGTTTGGCGAATCCAAACTTTGTCAATAAAGCCCCCGCCCCTATTGTTCAGGGTGCTAAAGATGCATTGAGTGAGTCTATGCATCAAGCCGAAATTTTGCGCGATCGCCTTAAGCGACTTTAAAACGATGATAAATTATTCCTTCATGAAAATCAATTCCTTACTCATTAACGACCAACAACTAACAGGCTATGCTACATCTTGGTGAAGTGCAAAACAGCGACAAGGACGGTAAGATTGAACTCCAATTGCTAGCCCGTCAAGAATCTAATGATTGCTGGGCAGTCATTAATCCACCAGAAAGCATTTCGCTGGATGGTGCGAACGCCTTTCATCAAGGATCGTTAGTGTTGGTAGACATTTCTGACAATCAAGAGGTTCTGGATATTCAATCTGCCAAGGAGTGGGTATTAAACTTTGTCCACCGATATCTAACTATCGGAATTACGCCCATGTTCTTACAGGAAGAAGTGACCCGCACAGAACAATGGCGACAAGATTTGACGTTACAAAGTCAAGATTTAACTCGTCAGCGGGCTGAAATGGAAGCCCGTCGCGAAAATATTCAAGCCTTAGAAATTGAATTAAAACTCCAACAGCAACAAATGGAGGAACGGGAGGCTAAGTTACAGGAGCAATTAAAAAAGTATAATATTACTCTTCCGGATGAAGAAGATGAGGAAGATGAGGAAGATGAGGGAGATGGGGGAGATGAGGAAGATAAGGGAGATGGGTAAAGCAGGGGGAGCAGGGGAAGCATGTAGAGACGTAGCATGCTACGTCTGGAAGCAGAGGGAAAAGAGGCGTTCCGATAAAACATCTTTTGTAGGGGCGGGTTTTACTACTAACATTTCGTTGTCACCCTGATGTAACTAAACCCGCCCCAACCTAACCGTTCAATTATCGCAAATGATATCATGTCCAGACCCATCACCCCTACTAAAAATGTACGGACTCCAAAACCCAAGCCCCTACTCCCATCACCGTAATTATGGGTATTCAACCGGACATGATTATGACAAATGACAAATGAC
>NZ_JBKHHI010000160.1:0-13510 GCF_046539235.1 Coleofasciculus sp. | reverse complement strand
GCTGTTTTGAGGTGTAATCGCCACAATTTTTGTAATTCTTTGAGAAAATACTAAATTTTTCACCAAAATTCTCTTTTATGCGCTTTAATTGCATTTAAGCCAGTAATTGTCTGGCAAGCCTAACCCATTAGGATACCAAATAAGGTTGACTATGACCGTTAAGTACCTTACTACATTTGCTATTGCTTCACTGTTAAGTCTGGGATTAGCCACAGGTTGTAGCGCTCCCCCAGAAACGGATGATAGTACGACTATCGAGGAAACTGAACCAGCTAACCCTGATAACGCAGCGACTGAAGACGCTGCTCCTGCTGCAACCGATAAGGCGGCAGAAGACAAGCCAGACATGGACAAAGCGGCGGAAGAGAAAGACATGTCTGACAAGGCGACTGAAGACAAGGCAGACATGGAAAAGGTGACTGAAGATAAAGAAATGTCTGACGAGACGACTGAACCTCAGGCTGAGGATGACTCGACTTCTGAGACCACTCCTTAAGCTTCAGCTACCTACCCTAGTTTCAACGTAAAAAATTTTTATCTGTAGGGGCGCACTGACGTGCGTCCTTTGTTGTATGCGATACCTGTATTTCAGACTCACCAGCAAACGTCAGCGGCACAAGTTTCATGAGAATGATGTAAACTTTTGTTAAGGAAATATCGGAGTAACTTAATATGACCACCCAACTCGGCTTTGGCAAAGTCCAACCCAAACAGCACAAAGCCAAGAAAAACAAAGTCAAACGGGCATCCGCTTCCCGCAAGTATGATGAAATGCAAAAGTCGGGATTACCGGAATTCAATATCTATGTCCGGATTAAGGGAGAGAAAAACTGGTTACCGGCTGGCTCAATGGCAGTGAATCGCAGCAGTCAAATCAACCAGGCGTTATTTGAGCAAGAAGAGGAGTTACTCAAAGGAATATTTCGGCTATTCCCCAAACTACGGAAGCGCCAAAGCGAGTTGGAATATGGTCATCGACTCAAAGAGTTTAAAGACGAACCCATCGTTGTGGCAACTCGTCCCCAAGCAATGCCAGGGAATTTGATTCAATCCACTGTCAGCCAAGTTAAAGAACGTTTCTCATCAGTATTTCAGCGTAAGTAGGTGATTGGAGAAGAGGGGATTGGAGAAGTTTTGACCTTTCGCTTCGCTCAAAGAGTTTTGTGTATATAGGGGCGGGTTTCACTATTATCATTTTTTACCTCACCCAGATTTAACTAAACCCACCCCGACGTAGAGACGTAGCATGCTACGTCTCTACATCTCCTGTTCAATCCTTGCCTTGTACCATTTAAATTAATCTTCACGATGATAAGGATCACTGACGTCAAAAAATATTCTTGCTAATTATTTAATTTTCGCGCCTCACCGCTTCCCTGGGGAAGCTTCAGGCGTTAGTTTGATACAAGGCAAGCGGCAATAGCTGCTTACCTTGCATTACCACTACATGCTGTTTCAGTCTGATTTTGTAACCCAATACGACTCATGATTGCCAATCCAACTGTGACTGAGAATCCATTACGCCGTGGCAAGGGACTACCCCCTTTTGACCAGATTGAGCCAAACCATATTGTGCCTGCGATGACGCAGCTACTCGCTGAACTTGAGCAGGAATTAGCCGCCCTAGAGGAAAAGATAGTACCAACCTGGGACGGTTTAGTGGAACCCCTAGAAGCATTGACAGAACGCCTCAGGTGGAGTTGGAGCATCGTGAGTCATTTGATGGGGGTGAAAAATAGTCCTGAACTGCGTGAGGCTTACGAAACGGTTCAACCCAAAGTCGTTCAATTCATCAACACACTCAACCAAAGTCAACCCTTATACAAAGCCTTTAAAGCCTTGCAGGATGGGGATGAATGGCGTAGCTTAGATCCAGCCCAAAAACGCATCGTAGCAGCCGCCATTCGAGATGCTGAACTGTCGGGTGTCGGACTTGAAGGGGAGGTGCGGGAACGCTTCAATCAAATTCAGATGGAGTTGGCGGAACTATCCACAAAGTTCTCCAACCATGTGCTAGATGCAACCAAAGCATTTAGCATGACCCTAACCAGTCCGGATGAGGTCGAGGGTTTACCTCCTAGCTTAAAGAGTTTAGCTGCTCAAGCCGCCCGCGCCGCCGGGGAAGAAAAGGCGACTCCGGAACAAGGTCACTGGCGGATCACGCTGGACTATCCCAGTTACATCCCCTTCATGCAGCACAGTACCCGTCGGGATTTGCGGGAGAAACTCTATAAAGCCTTTGTCAGCCGCGCCTCTTCTGGGGAGTTGGATAACAGTCCCCTGATTGAGCGGATTTTAGAACTGCGTCAAGAAAAATCCAAGCTGCTAGGGTTTAGCAGTTATGCTGAATTAAGCCTTGCCAGCAAAATGGCACCGAATGTTGAGGCGGTGGAGGGATTACTCGAAGAACTGCGTGGCGCTAGCTACGATGCGGCGGTTAAGGATTTAGAGGCATTGAAAGCGTTTGCGGCGTCTAAAGGCGTACCCGAAGCCAATGAGTTGAAACACTGGGATATCAGTTTTTGGTCAGAACGTCAACGGGAAGAAAAGTTTGCCTTCAGTGCTGAAGAATTGCGTCCTTATTTTCCGTTACCTCAAGTGCTGGATGGTTTGTTTGGCTTAATCAAGCGACTGTTTGGGGTGACAATTACGCCTGCTGATGGACAAGCCCCCGTTTGGCATGAGGATGTCCGCTATTTCCAAGTTACCGATGAAACGGGTAGTGCGATCGCGTTTTTCTATTTAGATCCCTACAGCCGTCCCGCCGAGAAGCGTGGGGGGGCTTGGATGGACGATTGTGTCGGACGTGCCAAACTCACGGAAGCGGGTACAACAACAACGCGCTTACCTGTTGCCTATTTAGTTTGCAACCAAACGCCACCGATTGATGGTAAACCAAGTTTAATGACCTTTGGTGAAGTCGAAACCCTATTCCACGAGTTTGGTCACGGGTTGCAACACATGCTCACCAAAGTGGATTATGCTAGTGCAGCCGGAATTAATAACGTAGAATGGGACGCGGTGGAACTGCCCAGTCAGTTTATGGAAAACTGGTGTTATGATCGCCCCACGCTGATGGGCATGGCGAAGCACTACGAAACGGGGGAATCCCTACCCGAACATTACTATCAGAAACTATTGGCAGCCCGGACTTACATGAGTGGTAGTGCCATGTTACGGCAATTGCACTTTAGTTTAGTGGATATTGAACTCCACCACCGTTATCAGCCCGGTGGTAAGGAAAGTCCCAGTGATGTCCGTCACCGGATTGCCCAAACCACCACAGTGTTACAACCCTTACCGGAAGATTCCTTCCTCTGTGCCTTTTCCCATATCTTTGCGGGCGGCTATGCGGCTGGGTATTACAGTTACAAATGGGCAGAAGTCCTGAGTGCCGATGCTTTTGCTGCCTTTGAGGAGGTGGGTTTAGAGAATGAAACCGCCGTGGCGGATACAGGGAAGCGGTATCGGGATACAGTGCTGGCATTAGGTGGTGGTATACCACCCATGGAAGTATTCAAGCAATTCCGAGGACGGGAACCGAGTACGGAACCCTTACTGCGCCATAGTGGATTAGTTCGTAGTGAGCGCTTTAGCGCCTCCGGTCGTTCGTAGTGGGCGCTTTAGTTTCTTGAGAGTAGTAGGGCGCACGGGGGTCATCCGTGTCAACTTAAGCCAAAACCCCCTCACCCCCAGCCCCTCTCCCACCAAGGGAGAGGGGAGCAAGAAAGTCCATTGGTATCAATCAACTTAAGGTCAAAAGCACGACTGGCAAGCATTTCACCCTTATCCCCCTGCTCCCCCTGCTCCCCCTGCTTCCCCTGCTTTTAGCGCTTAAGTTGACACCAATGACGGGGCGTGCGCCCCTACACATAATCTGTGTTGTACCCTGTAGAAGAACCGCTATAATTCCGTAATGTAATGTTTGAATGAGACTCGATAGTTAATCAGCCGATCTTGATATATCAGATATAAAAATAGAGATGCGACCCTTTTCTTTAGCATCTGAGGGCAAAAAAGCTATGGATAACACCCCATTTCCTTATTGGGAACAATTCAAAGACATGGAAGTTCCAGATGTTAAAACTATCCATAGAACCATGGATTCTGAACAACTAATAATATTTAACTTAGAGGATGAATCTGAAGGCACTAAACGTTTATTTGAACTCGCTGAAACCTTACTAGATGTTCTTCATAATGGAAGAAGTTCTTTAATCATAGATGAACTGGATAGAAGCCTACATCCAGTTTTATCGACAGAACTAGCTAGAATGTTTAACAATCCAGATATAAATAAAAATCAGGCTCAATTAATATTCACAACTCATGATACGAGTCTTCTCGATAGAGAAATTTTTCGTCCAGATCAGATATGGTTTACAGAAAAAGATAAAAGTATGACCAAGCTCTACTCATTGGTAGAATTTCAGCCTTGTGAGGATGAATCCCTACAAAAAGGTTATCTAAAAGGTCGATATGGAGCTATTCCATTTATCGGTGGACTCAATATTTAAGGTATAGTGGTTGATTTTTTCTCAAATTGCCAACGACTATTTTCCCTATTCATCTTTTCCTCTACAATTTTGATTAACCAAGCCGTATGGGGTTAACCACAGGATTTGACGTATGAGCCAAGCCTTACAAGAGATGCAGCGTAGTGCAGGAGCAATCTTTGATCCAGCCCAAGTGCAAGCGCCAGCCAGTTTCGGGAATGATGTAACCGCCCGACAAGCCGCGCGTCAAGGGGTGGCTTTAGTTGACCTATCCCATTGGGGACTGCTGAAAATCTCCGATGACGATAGACTGCGCTTTTTGCATAATCAAAGTACCAATGATTTCCAGAAACTGCAACCGGGACAGGGTTGTGATACGGTTTTTGTGACCTCAACTGCCCGTACTATTGATCTGGTAACCGCTTATGTTACTGAAGATGCGGTATTACTGTTGGTATCTCCCAATCGGCGTCAACAGTTACTCGAATGGCTGGATCGCTATATCTTTCCCATGGATCGGGTGGAATTGGCGGATATCTCCAATGATAGTGCTATTTTTAGCCTAGTTGGACCCGAAAGTGATACCCTTTTGACCAAGCTAGGTGTCCAGTTGGCGATTGGTGATGTCTATGCCAGTCATCAACAACTCACGCTGAATAATATAGAGGTGCGAATTGCTAGAGGAAGTGGTTTGGCACTCCCTGGATATACCCTAATTGTCCCCGCCACCAATGCAGCCAACCTATGGCAAACCTTAACCACAGCCGATGCTACACCAATGGGCGATCGCGTTTGGCAGCAGTTGCGAATTGAACAAGGGCGTCCGCTTCCCGATTATGAACTGACAGAGGATTATAATCCCCTAGAAGCGGGGTTGTGGACTACGATTTCCTTTGATAAAGGATGTTACATCGGTCAGGAAACGATCGCGCGATTAAATACTTACCAAGGCGTCAAACAGCAGTTGTGGGGAGTGCGTTTACCAGCACCTGTTGAACCGGGAACCGTAATCACCGTGGATGGGAAAAAAGTGGGCAAGTTAACCAGTTGTACGCCAACGGAACAAGGTTGCATCGGTTTAGCCTATATCCGTACCAAAGCCGGAGGCGTTGGGCTTAAAGTTCAGGTGGGAGAGATTGAGGGTGAAGTTGTGGATGTTCCCTTTTTGACCCACGAGTACCATGGAAATCAGTAGGGGCGGGTTTAAACCTGAATAAATCATGATGAAGTCCTTGTAGGGCGTTTAGCGAAGCCATGCCGCAGGCTTTGCATCTTGCTCGCTACTAATACCCTAATACCCAATTTAATCATATTTCCGATAGAGCATCGCCTTCACGGGTTGTCCGTCTTTGAGATGCCGTTGCACCACTGTCGGGACTTCATCGGGGTGAACCCGACAGTACCATGTTTGTTCGGGTAAAACCACGACCATAGGACCATTGCCACATTCTCCCAGACAAGGGCTACCGCTAACTGTAACCCCATTAACAGGTAAGGCTTGGAACGCTGCCAGGACTTTGGCTGCACCTTGTTTGCGGCAAGTACGGTGCTGACATACCAGTATTTGTCTTGTCTGTTTTGGTGACAAATGTGGTGCTGACATACCAGTATTGGATTGAACAGTTTTCTCAATTGTAACGATGCAGATGCCTGTCTCTTGACAAATGACACAAGACCAAGGACATAAGACAAAATATTAAGCTTTGTGAAGCCAATTGTTAAGCTGTATTTCAAAATGAGCCGCGATCGCACATTGCGGATGAAATCGCCAAAAGTCCGTGATACCATGCAATCCGTACCTCGAAAACGATTGGGAGAAAACATGCCTGCACTAAGGGTTGCAGTTGTTGGTTCAGGACCTGCTGGCTCGTCTGCCGCAGAGACTTTAGCAAAAGCCGGAATCGAAACCTATTTGTTTGAGCGCAAGCTAGACAATGCTAAACCCTGTGGCGGAGCCATTCCGCTCTGTATGGTTAGTGAATTTGACCTGCCACCTGAAATTATTGATCGGCGAGTCAGAAAGATGAAGATGATCTCGCCATCGAATATAGAGGTGGACATCAACCTGGAAAAAGAAGACGAATATATTGGCATGTGCCGCCGCGAAGTCCTAGATGGCTTCATGCGGAACCGCGCTGCCAAGCTGGGTGCAACTTTAATTAATGGCACTGTTCATAAACTCGATATTCCCACAAGTAATACACAACCCTATACCCTTCACTACGCTGACCATTCCGATGGGAGTCTCAGTGGCGTACAAAAAACCCTGAAAGTAGACCTAGTGATTGGTGCTGATGGCGCGAATTCCCGCGTGGCTAAAGCAATTGACGCTGGGGACTACAATTATGCGATCGCGTTCCAAGAGCGGATTCGCCTGCCAGGGGACATGATGAACTATTATGAAGACCTGGCAGAAATGTATGTAGGTAACGACGTTTCTCCTGACTTCTACGCTTGGGTCTTCCCCAAATACGACCACGTTGCCGTTGGCACGGGTACGATGAAGGTTAACCAAGCCAAAATTAAAAAGCTACAGGCGGGGATTCGCGCTCGTGCCGCCAAGAAACTCGTCGGTGGTGAAATCATCAAAGTTGAAGCACACCCGATTCCAGAGCATCCCAGACCTCGGCGAGTTGTTGGTCGGGTGGCGTTAGTTGGAGACGCCGCGGGAACCGTGACGAAATCTTCCGGTGAAGGGATTTACTTTGCTGCCAAATCCGCGCGGATGTGCGCCGAAACCATTGTCGAAACCTCCAATGGTGGAACTCGCATTCCCACGGAAGATGACCTCAAGCTTTATCTCAAGCGTTGGGATAAGAAATATGGCATCACCTATAAGGTGCTGGATATTCTGCAAACCGTCTTCTATCGCTCCGATGCGACTCGTGAAGCATTTGTGGAGATGTGTTCAGATCTAGATGTGCAGCGACTCACGTTTGACAGTTACTTGTACAAAACGGTTGTACCTGCTAATCCTTTAGTGCAGCTTAAAATTACTGCCAAGACCATTGGTAGTCTATTGCGCGGAAATGCTTTAGCACCGTAATTATTCCTGTTTTCATTACAAGGGCGGCGGGAACGTGCATTCGCTTTTAGGATGCTCTCCTAGCCGCCCCCATTGTACATGCCAGATGACCTTAAATATAAAGTTCTGATAAAGCTAATCGAGATATCTATAAAGTTTTTGTAAAACTGACCTATTTTTATTGGCAATCAGCTAATTAGGGACTTACTATAAAAGTGCTGGTAAATTCAACTCACTTATTCAACCAGCGCATCCTATACAGAAGCACTAACTGAACTCTCTATCTTTGAAGAAATATTCCTTGGGAGTCCCCTCTTTTCTAGTAAAAGGGGGGATTCTTCGTTGTAGCGTTCTTTATTGAGGAGAGGGCGACCCAACAAATTGAGGGACATGGAGTTTTGTCATTAGTGCAAGCGAGCATTGGTGTCAACTTAGAGAGAAAAGCAGGGGGAGCAGGGGAACTAAGGAAACCAAGGAAGGGAAACCAGGGAATGTAGGGGCGGGTTTTACAGATAACTTATGGCAAAAACTGATAACTTAACTAAACCCGCCCTTCTCCGGTGGCTTGCTATTTCACGCTTAATATAGTACATTTGTACCAAATTACAGCGTGATCCTCATGAAAACACTGCAAGCCGGACTTCAATTCCTGCGTTCCCAGTTCATGCAGCGTCAACCACCTCGCGTCTTAAAAAAGCCACCTCGTCGGCGTTACCGTTCCCCTTACCCAGTTCCCCGAAAGATAATCAAGGCATCCCCTCAACCCGTGAAGTCTCAATCCCAACCGCCTTTATCCTTTGAGCTTCAATCGTCTGTACGGATGCTACAGCAACGAACTAGAGACGGTTAGAGTCTCAAGCGTCCCACATTAATCGGCTATCGACAGAGTTAGAAGCCGCCTTGTTAGAACTCAAAGCGATCGCGTCACAAGTCAATGCGGATTGGAAAACACTCCAGAAGATGCAGCATTCGTCAACACAGGCGATTATCCCTAACGTCTGTGAGTATCAGATCACGAAGTTACCTTTAGTGCAGTACAAACCATCGGGTGTATTTCTACTGACGTCGCGATCGGTCGATTTATTCAAAGCTGAACGGGAAGCCACGGTGTTAGCACAAGTCTTGCGGCGTCGTACTCGACGTAAGTAGGTGGGGACAATTAAAGTTAACGGTGGGGAACTCGCTTTCGCGAGAAGCAAGCTACGTCATTCGTCATTGGTCATTCGTCATTTGTAAGGGTTTGAGGCTTGTTAACATAACTTAATATGGTTGATTTTATTTCCACCAACCTACTTAAACGATTGAAACGTTAGTTCGGGTGTATAAAAGAACAAGTTAGAGGGCAGAAATTTTCCAGGAAACAATAAGCTGTTTGGCATTTAAACCTGGCTTTCATCCTTGTAGTGCGAGCCAGCAAGCTCGCTACTAAGACCAAATTAGAATGGATGACAGCTTATCCCATTTATTAATTAAGGAAGTTAACCAAGGGGATTTGGTACAGTAAACCTGATTAAGACGGCGAATGTTCGTCTAACCAACGTTCCAAATCCTCCAAACGATTTAAATCTAAAATCTCCTCGGTTAAATTTTCTAAATCTTGCAAAGGCAAACTTTCAACCTTGGTACTTATCGCCTCTGGCAGTTCTCCAAAACGCTTTTTAAGTAGACGCATAACTAGAGCGATCGCTTCTTGCAAACGTCCTTTCTCTCTTCCTTTTGCTTCCCCTTGTTCTGCCGCATACGTTATCCGCCCTTTTTCATCTTGCAACATGATTCCCCGGCGCTCCACGACTTCTAGCTCTTCTACTGTCATTTTGGCTTGGTTAGCAATATTTAAAGCCAGTTCTATCTCAGACACGTCTCCCAAATTATTAGGAATATTATCGAGACTAGCCGCTTCTTTTAGAAAGTAAATCCACTTATCGCTCAAACTTCTTAACTCTGATAAGGTCTTCTTGAATTTCGGTAGCTCGACGAAGATTAGTTGCAATTCTGGATCAGGATATTCAAATTTTTTATTTTTTTCCTGAAAAACAAATTGATTGATCACATCTGGGGTATTATTAAATAGGATGAAATCTGTAATCGTTACGGCGATCACCGGATTGAGAATTAGGTAATTTTCCCCAATTCCTAACTGATTGCTATAAGCTTTGCTTAGATTGTAAACAATCCGTTTGCTAAAAGCTGTTACCCGCGCTATTTGCATTTCAATAATAACAACAGAGCCGTTAGCTAAAACAGCTTTTATGTCTAAATAAGTATCTTTTATAGTTATAGCCTGACCTGGATTATAAGGATTGGCAATTGTCAAGGATTGAATAATTTTGTCTCCATTATAAATAATGGCATTCAGGAAACTGATTAAAACCTCTTTGCTTTGTTCTGAACCGAATATTTTTTTTAATGCATAATCGACCTTGGGGCTGATAAATTTCATAATTTTATCCCGGTTAAGCCTGAAGTTAAAGGAGCGCTAGTCATCTTATTTTAGTAGTAAACCAGCGTCATGGCTTTTCTATTGGGTTGTGGTTATCCTGATGCTATCAAAAAAACAATAGGGAACCTGGCGCGTGCGTAGGGGCGGGTTTCACTATTTATCTTTTTAGTTGCACCCAGATGTGACTAAACCCACCCCGCCTTTCTCCGGTGAACAATCTCAACACCATTGGTTTTTCGAGCATGGGTATATTTATATCGCAACCATAGACTTTAACCTATGCCAGTGGTTTGCGATCGCGGCGAGTGTAATCACTGCCACAAAAATTAATCTTTATTTACAACCATCTTGCCTGAGGAAAGCCAAACCCGCGATCGCAGGTTCTCTAACTGACGTAAATCCAGGGTTTTTGGGGATCAGGGCGTCTCAGGGTTAGGGAATGCGATCGCGCCCAACCCCATCTATATCCCCAATTTCCCGTCAGCGTTGAGCTGGAGTCAGGTTGCTAATGTGAGCCAGCTTAGTCAGGCTTGAAGTCTATTCCTGCATTTTTGCTTTTGTTCATATTTATATAAAAAAAATACACAAAATTTGAATAAATTGATTAAATTGGCTTCATAGTCACTCTGAAGCTATAAAAGCCTTTAATCATTTATAGGCGTTATCGGATTGAGATTTAAAGCCCATCCCATTCCCACACCCCCTTTCATTTCTCAGGGAGTTATGTCAATAATGCGATTAGCAGGCAGCAAGCAACGGCTGACGACTCAGCCCAAGTCTAGATGCCAGCTCATTTAATAGCTACGACAACATTTCAGTTTTGATCCAAACGATAGGAGACGACGAAGCGTGAAACTCTCAGTTTATGGAAAAGGCGGTATTGGTAAGTCCACAACAAGCTGTAATATCTCCGTAGCTTTAGCCAGACGCGGCAAAAAGGTGTTGCAAATTGGCTGTGATCCGAAACATGACAGCACCTTTACCCTGACAGGCTTTCTCATTCCCACGATTATCGATACGCTTCAGGAAAAGGATTATCACTACGAAGACGTTTGGCCCGAAGACGTGATCTATAAAGGCTATGGCGGCGTTGATTGCGTCGAAGCAGGTGGACCCCCAGCCGGTGCAGGTTGCGGTGGCTATGTTGTCGGTGAGACGGTGAAGCTACTCAAAGAACTTAATGCCTTTGACGAGTACGATGTAATTCTATTTGACGTTCTCGGTGATGTAGTTTGTGGGGGATTCGCTGCGCCTCTGAACTATTCCGACTACTGCATGATCGTTACCGATAACGGCTTCGACGCTTTATTTGCGGCGAATCGCATTGCGGCTTCCGTGCGTGAAAAAGCCCGTACCCACCCCTTGCGTCTAGCTGGGCTGATCGGCAATCGTACCTCAAAGCGGGATCTGATCGATAAGTATATTGAAGCTGTACCCATTCCCGTGTTGGAGATTCTGCCTTTAATTGAAGATATTCGCATCTCTCGGGTTAAAGGGAAAACCATTTTTGAAATGGCAGAAACTGATCCCTCTCTGACACCTGTGTGTGATTACTATCTGAATATTGCTGATCAAGTATTGGCACGTCCAGAAGGTGTCATTCCCAATGACTCCCCCGATCGCGAGTTGTTCTCTTTACTGTCTGACTTCTACCTGAATCCCCAACAACCCAAGGTAACGTCAGAGGAAGAAGAACTTGACCTGATGATGGTGTAATTGGTCATTTGTCCTTTGTCATTGGTCATTGGTTATTGTCATACCCATTGGGTTTAAGCAACGACATCGACAAAATACATGGATTTGTAGGGGCGGGTTTTACCCTTATCGGATGCACTAAACCTTCCCAGTCAGTAAACCCGCCCGAATCCTACGTGTGATGAAGACAACCAAAGGGTATGAGTCCATTAACCCTCAGTGACTGTTAACGTCTTATATCGATACTTGTAGAAACTTCCCGAAAAAACGAGGAGAGGAGAATTAATTATGACTGCGCTTCAAAACCCCCAATCCCTAGAGTTTGAATGTGAAACTGGAAATTATCATACATTTTGTCCAATTAGCTGTGTAGCTTGGCTTTATCAGAAGATTGAAGATAGTTTCTTCTTAGTCATTGGGACTAAAACCTGTGGCTATTTCCTGCAAAATGCCATGGGGGTGATGATTTTTGCCGAACCTCGTTATGCGATGGCGGAATTAGAAGAAGGAGATATTTCCGCCCAACTGAATGACTACGAAGAACTCAAGCGGTTATGTTTACAGATTAAGCGCGATCGCAACCCTAGTGTAATTGTCTGGATTGGCACTTGCACCACCGAAATCATCAAGATGGATTTGGAAGGCTTAGCGCCGAAACTGGAAGCGGAGCTTGGGATTCCCATTGTGACAGCGCGGGCGAACGGCTTAGATTATGCCTTCACTCAAGGAGAAGATACCGTTCTCGCAGCGATGGCGCACAAATGTCCTAAAGAAGCACCCAAGGTAGAAGCGGAAAAAGAAGAACGGAATGCGATTTCCAAACTACTCAACTTCGGACGCCAGAAAGAAGACGTTGCTGCTGAAGAATCGGAGTATGTGGATCATCCACCTTTAGTATTATTTGGCTCGTTACCTGACCCCGTGGTGACAAACCTTACCCTAGAACTGAAAAAGCAAGGAATTAAGGTTTCCGGTTGGTTACCCGCCAAGCGATATACGGAACTTCCGGTAATTGAAGAAGGGTATTATGTCTCTGGTGTCAACCCCTTCTTAAGCCGCACCGCGACAACATTAATGCGTCGCCGCAAGTGTAAATTAATTGGCGCACCGTTCCCCATTGGTCCGGATGGAACTCGCGCCTGGATTGAAAAGATTTGTTCGGTGTTTGGAATTGAACCGAAAGGATTAGATGAACGGGAAGCACATATTTGGGAAAACCTGGAAGAGTATGTCAAGTTAATACGCGGTAAGTCGGTTTTCTTCATGGGGGATAACTTATTGGAAATTTCCCTGGCTCGTTTCTTAATTCGCTGCGGGATGACTTGTCCAGAAATTGGCATTCCCTATATGGATAAGCGTTATCAGAAGGCGGAATTGGATCTGCTGGAGAAAACTTGCCATGAGATGGGAGTACCGACACCGAAGATTATCGAGAAACCGGATAACTACAATCAAATTCAGCGAATTTATGAGTTGAATCCGGATTTAGTAATTACGGGAATGGCACATGCGAATCCCTTAGAAGCGCGAGGAATTAATACCAAGTGGTCCGTTGAGTTTACATTTGCTCAGATTCACGGCTTTACCAATGCGCGGGATATTTTGGAGTTAGCAACTCGTCCCCTGCGTCGCAATAACAGCCTCAAGGATTTGGGTTGGGATAAGTTGGTGAAAGAAGAAGCGAAGGTTTGATCTCTCCTCCTTTGAGATCTCTCCTACCCCCCGGATTCAGGGGGGTTTATTTGTTACTTTTATGCGATGGCGATTTAAATCGCTGCTACACAAACATAGACGAAGCCTTCCCGAAGGGTAGTCCGCCTACGCGGACTAAATTTATAAAGCGGGTAGTCAACC
>NZ_JBKHHI010000159.1:0-13529 GCF_046539235.1 Coleofasciculus sp. | reverse complement strand
TGCTTCACCGCTTAAGCGATAATCCTCATGCCTTAATTCGAGACTTCTGCCATTTCAATAACGCGCCCCTCTAAATCCTTGACTAAAAAATTCAACGGTTTTTGAGCGCGAACCTTATACTTGAGGCGTCGCATTTGTACCCGCATCAACACTTGTTCTAAGCAATCATGATCAAAGCAGACATGGCGGTGTCGATTTTTATTCCCATAGCTGGCACCGGAAATGACATGGAGTTGGGTATTTTTTTTAAGCTGATACCAAAGTCCCTCGGTTCCTTGGAGTTGAGTCGCACTGGTGGTTCCGGTATTGGTGGATAGATAGAGGGGATCGATCCCAGTTGCACCTAGGGTTTGCTCATAGTTGTAGTAGTAATGTAAGGGAACTTCCGCGGCGGACAATTCCAGCAAGCCTTCGTAAAACTGCCGTGCCACCTCCAAATCAGACACCATAACAGTATGTACTTTTGGCGCACTGGTGAGAAACATCCACATCGCCACCGCGTAAGCTGCCAAGAGCATAACCATAATGCCTTGGGTGGAAAAAAGGCTATCTAATGGCAGAGACGGTAAAAAAGCACCCAAAGGCAGGAGCGGTAGTCGAAAGGCAATAATATCAACTGATAGATTCATTCTGACAAGCTATGTTGAGTTGATTTAAGTTTGACGAATCGGTTGTCCTGTTACAGGTTTATGATGAATACCATCTGATGTCCTATAGATGTTACTAGATGTTACTAATTTTAGCTAAGCTCAACCAGCTATGCTAATGCTCTGGTAGGTACAACTTACACGCTAAGTATGATAGGCGTCAGCAACTCACTGTTAAATCCTTGACAAAAGGGATAACACCTGAATAAGGGAGGCATCTACTGGAGAGTTAACGCCGCGCATTCGGAATTCTAGCTAGAACGTAAAGACTGTGCATATTCCACATTTTTCTGAATCCAACCATCCGCTAGTCAAATCCCTGTTTCACTACAGCGATCGCGAACTGGTGACTCTGTTTCAGCGCTATCCGGAACAGGGAAAGTATTTCACGGCGATTTTTTGCCGCTATAGTCCGATTGTCTATACCTTAATTCGTCATTCGGCGCGATCGCCTGTGCAAGCTGACTACCTCTTTGCCCTTACTTGGCGTCATATTTTCTATGAATTGCGGGGAATGGACTTTATCAAAGAGGCGGCGAGTGAGTCCAATACCTTCCAAAGCTGGCTAATTAACATGACAGCCGTCTGCATCAATCAAGCGGAGTTACCCCCAGTGGAGTCCATTCACTATACCCTCCAAGCTGCACCACCCCCATTATGGTGTTATCTGGAGGCAGCATTAGAACAGTTACCCCCTCTGATGCGGTTAATTGTGATAATGGCTTTAACCTTTAAGTGGAGTGAAACCCGCATCGCCGCCTATTTACAAGCCGAAGGCGAAGCGATCGCACCCGCTCAAGTTAGACGCCAACTCCAGCAGGGGTATCAGCGATTAGAGGCAAACTTACCCGATGATATTCGCGAGATTTACTTACAACAAGCGGCGGATAATGCCAATGACAAGTCCGAATCCAATGCTGTACCCGTGTGAAATCCTCTGACGCTGTAATCTTTGATTCAGCAAGAATCCGACTTACAGCCCCTCAAACTCCCCAGTGGTTAAACTAGGGATAGACATTCCCTATCCCGAACAAAAAATCATCAATCAATGAACAGAGGATATCTCTCGGTGAACGTGATGCGTCGCACATCGGTGGCTCTGATTTCTGGGGCGGTACTAATCTTGAGTAACCCGGCTCTAAGTCAAACCGTCTCCAACAACACCGAGGGTTTTGACTTACAAGATCAATTGACGATTCCCTTGAATAGGAGCCTTCAACGGGAAGCTAGAAATGAGGCGGATATACTCCTGCGGTTAGGAGGAGAGGCAAAGCGTCAAGAAAATTGGCAAAAAGCCATCGCCTATTGGCAACAGGCGTTGGATCTTTATCAAAAAATTGGCGATTTTGAAGGGCAGGGCTTAGCTTACAATTATATCGGTCTGACTTATGCTGATTTAGGACGCTTTTCCCAAGCCGAAGAGTCTCTGCGCCGTCGGTTAGGGGTTGCTCGTTTCCTCCAAGATTTTCAGGGACAAATTTATGCCTTGAATAACGTGGGTACGGTGCTGCTGCAATCGAATGATCTCGACGCCGCCCAAGAAAGCTTTACTGAAGCCCTAACCATTGCTCGCACAGTGGGCGATCGCGAAGGGGAAGGACTTAGTTTGAGCAACCTGGGTTTAGTCGCCGCTAGTGGGGGTGATTATTTAGAGGCGATTAAGCTGTATAAAGCGGCGATAACCTGGCGACGGCGATTAGGCGATCCCTTGGGAGAGGCAAATACCCGTAATAATTTAGGGGATGCCTATTTCGCGATCGCCTCCTACAAAGATGCGATTGGTTCCTATCGCTACACTTTACAACTGGCACAAGACAGCCGCGATATTCCTAATCAGTTTCGCGCCCTGCGTGGATTGGCGAAATCCTACAGCATCATTGGTCCAGATTTGCTGGCTATTCGATACCTGAATCAACATCTCGCCTTAGCCCAAGAACAGGAAAGTTTAAGCCGAGAACTCGTTACACTACAGTTATTTGCCGAATTTTACCTCGCCAGAGGCAATGTACCCAAAGCCAAGCAATTTTACGAACAAGCGATCGCTCTCGCCAATGCGATCGGTGAAACTCAGCAAGAAGCTTTATTACGCAATCAGTTAGCCCAACTCCTTTATCAGCGAGGAGATTGAAACGGTTAAATCTTTCCCTTGCTCCTCGGCTCTCAGACGTGCCATGGCACGTCTCTACTTAACCGGAATCTTTTCGGTCTGCTGAATTTTTTTAACTCCCCAGGCCGGATTCGAACCAGCGACCAATCGGTTAACAGCCGACCGCTCTACCACTGAGCTACTGAGGATCATGACTTCAACGCTTGCCACGATTACTAATCTTACCCAGTAAAGGGATGATTTGGCAAGTCCTTTGGCAAAATTTTTTTCAGAGCATCCACGGTGACACCTTCTGTTTCCCAGTTATACCCCTCATTTCACAGCCAGAGTAAGAGCCGGAAAGCCTTATGTTCAAAGCCTTTTAGCCAATGCTGTTTCCTCTATACTTATCCGGATAATCGCAAAAGGTATAGGCGTAGATGGCAGATTGCAGATGGCAATACCGTAAGCTGTGGGGAAGTAGAGACTCCTCCGGTGGAACGTCTAGAAGCGGTGTAGGGGCAGATTTTACAGATATAGCACTACGGGGGGTACGTTAGAACTTGTGACTCGGCGAAGATTGTGACAAATGCACAAGCCCATCAGTTTTCCCAGCCGATTGAGTATCAGCCGGATCTGAAATTAATCCAATTGAGCGATGACGTTCAACACTTCACGAGGATGTTTAACTAAAAAGTCAGGGTTATAGTTGATTAATGCATCGGCAGAATTAAATCCCCAAGTTACGGCTATCACCTTTATATTAATTTTCTTTGATGCCGTAATATCTCTTGTCTCATCTCCTATATAGACAAGGGAGCTTGGTTGAAAGTCGTGGTAGTCGATGAGTCTTTTTAAGGCGCGTGATTTGCCAAAAATTGTCGGCTCTGAATCAATAAAATTAAAAAAACAGTCTAACTTATGTATCGCCAAGAACTTTTTCACATTGTCGGTGCTATTTGACGTTAATATACCAATGACCTTTTCTTGATTGTTCAATGCCTTTAACAACTCAGGTATTCCAACAACAGGATTTAAAGATTCAATATCCTTGTGTAACTCTGATTGAATGCGCTTAAGCAGAAAAGGAATCTTAAATAACGAAAGTCCTGATTCTTGAATAATCTGGCGAGCGCTTAAATTTCTCACTCTCTCAATATCTGATGCCATTAACGGTTTATATCCAAAGTCGTCCGCTAAATGATTGGCAATCAGGGCGATCGCGTTGAAGGTATCCGCCAAGGTGCCATCAAAATCAAAAATAATAACTTTTATACTCATGAGTTGGCTCCGACAAGTGATAATGAGTAGCGAAATGCCGATAGATGAGGCGAAAATTTAAATGGACATTCTGCTAAAACGGCAACGACAGAAACATCTCAGTTCATCCAAGATTTATCCGAATTCCCTCAGCGTAGGAGCTATAGTGCAGGAGACGATCAAAAACTGGGTATTACAATTTATGTAAACCAAGCAAAATCTGGGTTTTAGGGATAAACAATCGCGCCTATAATCATATCACGACAACCACGGGCATGGGCAGAATTACTGTATGATAAACGTTAATGACTGAAAAACTCAAATGTTTCAGACGTTTACCGAAGTCCTCAATTATATTGCCGAGCATCCAGACAACGTGAGGGAAGCCCTAGGGCAACATCTGCTATTGGTACTCGTACCACTAACCATCAGCTTGGTGCTAGGTTTACCGTTGGGGCTGCTGAGTGCGCGATCGCGAACTGCCTCTACTGTCTTAATTAATACCGTCAATGGCTTACGAGTCATTCCCAGTTTAGCGATTTTATTCGTTGCCATTCCCTATTTAGGGCTAAGTTTCAAATCGGCGGCGGTAGCGTTGACACTTTTAGCCCTACCACCGATTTTGATCAGCACAGATGTTGCCTTTCGCAATATTGAACCCACTATCATCGAAGCCGCCAAAGGGATGGGGATGTCTCCCCGGCAAATTCTGCAACAAATCGAAATCCCGTTAGTCTTACCCGTAATTATTGCTGGGATTAAAACGGCGACAGTTGAAGTAATTGCCAGTGCGACTCTAGCTGCTTTTATTGGTGCAGGGGGATTGGGGAGTTTTATTGTGTTGGGATTTGCACTTTATAATCAAAATATTCTATTAGTTGGTGCCATTCCGGTGGCAATATTGGCATTAGTGGCGGAGGTGAGTTTGAGTATTTTACAACGATTGACATCCTCCCACAGCGCGTAAGAGGCAAAGATGGTACAGACACCTGCTAGTCGAGAAACTGAAACCCTATCGATTGAATTGCCCAAGGCGATTGGGTTATACGTCACCCAGGAACAGTTTGCTGCTTTAGCCGCAGCCAATCGCGACTTGAGACTGGAAAGAAGTGCAAAAGGAGAGTTAATTTTGACATCCTCACCGCCCTACAAGGACGGTGATTCCTTTCCAGTTAGCCAATCCAAAAAAGACTGCCTAGACTCTTGATGGGTTGACGGCTCACCGCACACTGCCTCATCTGAGGTCTTACACGCGCTCCCCGTCCGTTTAGAGTCGTGGGTATGCCCTACCCCGACTTTTTCAACACCTCGGCTCCGCTCGGTGTTGACCCTGAGCGAAGTCGAAGGGTCAATATTCACTGAGGCATTATCATCCCGGTCATGCTCAGCACCACAATTAATGCACAGGATAGACCGCACCGACAGGTCTATTTTTCCCCATCGGTATCCGCAATCTGAGCAAACCTGACTGGTAGGCTCCCATCGGCTGATGACCCGAAAATCCCGGTTGTGCTTGTTGGCTTTGCCCTCGCACAATGACCGGAATTCATACCATCCAGCTTGAGATATTGCCCGTGATAATTTGCGGTTTTTGAGCATACCGCTAACATTCAAATCCTCCAAGGCAATCACTTGGTTATCGTTAACTACCTTGGTGGATAACTTGTGCAGAAAGTCTTTACGCTTATCCCGGATTTGGGCATTGAGCTTGGCAACTTTAACCCGCATCCGCTCTCGCCGCTTGCTACCCCGTTCGCGTTTGGCTAACCGTCGCTGGCAACGCTTAAGTTTGCGGTAGAGGCGAGAATAGTCTGGGCTATTCACTTTTTCCCGGTTGCTACAGGATGCAAAGGTCTTTATCCCCAAATCGATCCCGATTGATGGGTTCTGAGGAGGCTTGATTTCCGGTTCCACCTCTACGACAAAGCTAAGGAAGTACCTACCTGCACAGTCCTTAATCACCGTTACAGAACTGGGTTCAGACGGAAGGGGACGCGACCAATGGGTTTTAATTTCCCCAATCTTGGCAAGGTACACCTTAGATCCCTTAACCCTAAACCCACGTTGAGTAAACCGAGCGCTCTGGCGATTAGTTTTCCGCTTAAACCGTGGTGGTTTAATCTTTCTCCCTTTACGTTTCCCTGACCGGGACTGGAAAAAGTTCTTGAAAGCTACCCCCAAATCAATAACCGATTGCTGAAGGGGAACAACCGACACTTGTTCCAACCATTCCCGTGCGTTGGTCTTTTTCGCTTGGGTTATACAGATCTTTTGCAATTCGCTGGTGTTGGGCAGCTTATCAGATTGCTTGCACAAGAAAAGAGCATCATTCCACACCACCCGAACACACCCAAACAACTGTGCCAGCGATTGACGCTGACCAGGGGTCGGATAGATTCGGTACTGGTATCTTGATTTCATGCCTTGTGCAATGTCCAATAAGAACATCTTACCACATTACCACACTGAGAAAAAGTCCCCCTAAAAGGGGGAGGCTTCAGACCCAAGTTCCCGGTGAACCCACCAACAGGCTGGGAAACTGGAAGACGCAACCGCAGCCTCACCGGACAACTTGATCGCTGGTACGAAGAAAATGAGGATTTGGGTGAAGCCTTTGACTCCTCGACTGGCTTTATTTTACCCAATGGTGCAACTCGCTCTCCTGATGCCTCTTGGGTGAGTCGGGAACGTTGGCAGAATATAATAATTGAAAAGCACAAAGTAGGTGTAATTATTATGCAGGCTATTTTTTGGAGTGTAGAAGAAGTTGCCCACAGAGCTAAACAATTTTACGAAAATGGCATTCGCCAACAAGTTGAGTATGGTGATAACATTGGCAAAATGATTGTGATTGATTCTGAAACAGGCGAATATGGAATTGATAAAACTGGCGTAGAAACAGCCTTAAGATTAAAGCAGAAGAAACCAAACGCAAGGTTATTTACGATGCGGATTGGTTATGATGTTGCTGTCAGCTTTGGTGGCGCGATTGAGCGCACTGTCAAATGATTTACGGCAGATTGATTGATGGTAAAGCGATAGTGCCAGTAGTTTTTCGTTTACCGACACAACCTGATTTTTCTTTAGATTTCATTATCGATACTGGGTTCAACGATCATCTTACCTTACCCCCACAAGCAGTCAGTGCGATGAATCTTCCGTTATATTCGAGTACGCAGGCAAGATTAGCCGATGGTAGCGAAGCTTTGTTATCTATACATTTAGCAACAATTGTTTGGGACAATCTAGAAAAAATAGTCCCCATTTTAGCATCTGGTTATAAACCTTTACTAGGAACAGCTTTGATGGAAGGATATCATCTGGAAATTGATTTTGAAGAAAATGGTTTAGTTTCGTTAGAACAAATTTAGCCCTCGATTTCATAGAGTCTGAACCACAAAAGTCAGTCACCTCATTAAGATGCAACAACACCTGCTCCAACTCTTTTACCAATCTCCACTCTCAATCAACCCTCACTCATCAGCTTAATTTTTCGTTGCGGATTCGATAGCCACTGTAATCCCAGCAAGATACCATTTAAAGCAAACGCCAGAATCGCCACGGTAATTGCCCCCGCCCAAATTTTATCGTAGCGACTCTGAGACACCCCATCAAACAGGAGTACCCCCAATCCTCCCGCCCCAAATTTAGCACCAATTGTGGAAATCGCGATCGCGACAATTGTTGCCAAACGGATTCCGGCAATACCAATAGGTAAAATCAGGGGAACTTGTACCCACCACCAACGTTGCCAAGCATTCATCCCCATCCCGCGTGCGGCTTCTAAAATTTCCGGATCAATCGATTGTAAGGCGACTAAAAAATTGCGGACTAAAATCACTTGGGTATAGAGAATCATTGCCACAACGACTGATTGACGGTTCAACCCCAAAAGTGGTACAAGCAGAATAATTAGCGCCAAACTGGGTATGGTGTAGAGGATGCCCAGAATCCCTAAAATGGGAATATTCAGCCAACGGTAGCGCGTGATCAGCACTGATAAAGGAAGTGCGATCGCCACCGCAATCAGTACGGCTAAACCAGTCATCTGGAGATGTTCGAGCAGTAATTGAACAATATCTTCAGGATTGTTAATAATATAGTTCATCAGGAGTCGGACAAAATTAAAGTTGATGGTTGAAACTAGGGAACTCTTAACAGGGAACAGGAAACAGCAAAGGACTCATGAGTTTGTATAATCTTTAACCAAATTGATGTCCAGATACTTAGTGCAAAGTTAAATAACTGTCAAATTGACAGATTACACTAAAGTTACCATTCCAGCCTAAAATGCAATTGGATTCAATGGAAGATAAGCATGTGCCGATTACTGGGCTACCTGGGTTCCCCTGTCCAACTCGATCAGCTTTTGTATAAACCTGAACGTTCTCTGGTTGTTCAGAGTTACTTACCCCAGGAGATGACATCGGGTGTCGTCAATGCTGATGGATTGGGTATTGGCTGGTATCATCTAACCCAGGATGTTGATCCGTTTACTTACAAAAATACGCTACCCATCTGGAATGATATTAATCTACCGGAATTGAGCCGTTATGTGGAATCTGACTGTGTACTCGCCTATGTACGGAGTGCGACACCGGGTCAAGCTTTGGATATGGGAAACTGTCAACCCTTTCGCCGCGATCGCATCTTATTCATTCACAATGGTTTTATCGAACGGTTCCGTCAAACGCTCTATCGACCGATTCGCGATCGCCTGAGTGATGAAATTTACCAGTCAATCCACGGTACAACCGATTCTGAGCATATTTTTGCCCTCCTTGTCAATGAAGTGCAAAAGGTTGCCGATGCTTCCTTAGAGAAAGCCTTCTCCCAAACCTTGATCCAGTTGACCCAATTAGCCCAATCCGATCAAGTTAGCTTTTCTGCCAATGTAATTCTCAGTGATGGGCATAGCCTCATTGCCAGCCGCTACGCATCGGGTAGTAATGCGCCAACTCTCTACTGGGTAAGGGATGACCCCAATTACCCTAACGCTGTCCTAGTTGCCTCTGAACCCTTGTTTGCGGGGAATTGGCACAGTTGCCCAACCAATAGCCTGCTGGTGGTTAAAGAGGATTTGGAAGTTTGCATCAATCAATTCTAAAGAACGGATAATGTCATGGAACTTGACCCATTCCAGAGGATGCCGATGCACCGCAATCTCAATGCCGTTGAAGTTTGTGTTATTCTAATAAATACCTACCATCTCATTTTTCTCAACCCAGCGCTCTCTCACGCTCGGGTTTTCTTAGATGTCTAACTAAGTCGAATAGGCATAGGTTGAGTTCTATAGCTTAGCTCTTAAGATTAGTTTGAGATAAGTCCAGGGTATTTTTTTCCGGCTTAACTATCTTTTAACAGTATTGCGGAATCCCGTTATCTGGTGGGATTCCTGCATTCTAGATGCCTGCACTTATCGCCTCATACCCTAGGTTTATTCATTCATACCCTGCCGAAGACAACTCCTGATTAGCCACGCCAATCGGGAAATTGACCCTGAAGACAGGCAGCGATTTCATCATTCCAGTCGTCTTCTATTTGGGTAATCCACGCCTCAAACTTGTCCTCAGTTTTTGAGTTGAACATTTTGTACCGTAGTTTTAACGACAATTTATCTCCGTGCTGAGATTGGTTATGAGAAACGTTGCAATAAGTCATTATGAATCTCCTGATAATTATTGATTAACTTTGAATTCCTAGCTTTTTAAACTTCCATTAACAAATATATTGAATTGTAAAGAAAAGATCTAGGCATTGAATAACACAACCTAGGTGATGATTGAATAGACGATTGGTGATACTGTATGGTCTGGATAAGTAATTCCAATGCAGCCTAACCGTGACTAGACAGAATCCCTTTGGTGAGCGAGGTCACAAATTTTATCTCTGCCTCTCTACCCAATCCATCGGAAATTTTTTTGATCAACTGGATCTACTCAACTGTAAAATCGGTAGATCAGTGGGATGAGATCCTAGAAAGCAGTTAACGGTGGTTAACGGAGTTTTGAACCAAATGGAACAACATCAGAAATCAACGGTTGTAATTACGGGTGCCTCGTCAGGGGTGGGTTTGTATGCTGCCAAAGCCCTGGCGCAAAGGGGAAACTGGCATGTGGTAATGGCTTGTCGGAATTTAGAGAAAGCCCAGAAAGCTGCCCAAGAGGTGGGGATGCCCGAGGACAGCTACACGATTATGCATATCGACTTGGGTAGCTTAGAGAGTGTGCGCCAGTTTGTAACTAAATTCCGGGAAAGCGGCAAATCCTTAGATGCCTTGGTGTGCAACGCTGCCATTTATATGCCCTTACTCAAGGAACCCCTGCGATCGCCGGAAGGTTATGAGTTGAGTGTTGCCACAAATCACCTGGGACATTTTCTCTTGTCCAATCTGATGCTGGAGGATTTGAAACATTCCTCGGCTGAGTCTCCCCGGCTGGTTATTTTAGGAACGGTGACTCACAATCCCGATGAATTGGGTGGGAAGATTCCACCGCGTCCAGATTTAGGGCAACTCAAGGGGTTTGAAGCGGGATTCAAAGAGCCGCACTCGATGATTGATGGCAAAAAGTTTGAACCCGTCAAAGCCTACAAAGATAGCAAAGTCTGTAACGTCCTGACTATGCGAGAACTGCATCGGCGCTATCACGAGTCAACCGGTATCGTCTTCAGTTCGCTGTATCCAGGATGTGTGGCTGATACACCCCTGTTCCGCAATCACTATCCCCTGTTTCAGAAAATCTTTCCCTTGTTTCAGAAACACATCACGGGTGGGTATGTGTCGCAGGAGTTGGCAGGTGAACGGGTTGCTGCTGTCGTTGCCGATCCTGAATATAGCCAATCTGGTGTCTATTGGAGTTGGGGGAACCGACAGAAGAAAGATGGTAAATCCTTTGTGCAGAAGGTTTCTCCCCAAGCCCGCGATGATCAAAAAGGGGAACGGATGTGGGAGTTAAGCGCCAAGTTAGTCGGAGTTGCTTGATCGGAGACTAAGCTGTCACCCATTTCAAGTGGGAATGGGTTGCGAGCTTTCTGGCTCACCCTAGAAGGATTTCACCATTATTGAGATTCAGGTTGAAATCCCAAACAGCTTAGGTGTTACCCTTCGTCCCCATTACTCCCGATCATGAGTCGGGGTGATTCATAAATTGCCCCGACTATAATTTGGGAAAAAATTGGTAAGTCTTGGGACATAAAGTATTAAGAAATATTAACAAGTGTCAACTACTGACTGTTCTCTATTCCCCGTTTCCTGTTGTTTTGTCCATGTCCTGACGACTTAATCGAAGAAATAATACAGTGTATTACGAAAGCGTTGACAATTATTGTATCCTTTTCTACCATAGTTAATATTCCTTCTAAAGAAGGTTACTTAGATGTATTACAGTAAGGGAATTTACTCTCACAGCTAGAAGAAAATCCCATTGCTGTGGACGATTGATGTTGACGATATTTAGATAGGGCGCATTTACCCAACAAGCCGTTAGGTTGTTCAAGCTTTGTGTTTTTAATCTAGACAAAGTTTTGTAGAACGGCAAAATCTGTTTGAGTGGAGCAATTCGTTGAACAAGATAGCTCTAAACGAATAGGTACTGGTAAGTGAAACTTTAGTGATAGCAGATGGATATTAGGGTGCATTTTCAGATTCAAGTGACGTGTTTGATCAGGGTCTTTATTTAATCAACGCCACTGATAGATAAGAATGCGCGATCGCTGTTTATTCTCTTTCAACAAGAGAGGGCGATCGCCTTTTTTTTGGTTAAACGTCTAGGATGGGAGGTTGAGTTGGACTCACCTGTCGAATAACCCGACAGGGGTTTCCTACGGCAATAACATTGGCGGGAATATTTTTAGTCACAACGCTACCCGCACCAATGGTTGTGTGATCACCAATCGTAACACCTGGACCAATAATTGCACCGCCACCAATCCAG
Organism: Coleofasciculus sp.; assembly: GCF_046539235.1. GTDB lineage: Bacteria > Cyanobacteriota > Cyanobacteriia > Cyanobacteriales > Coleofasciculaceae > Coleofasciculus. Next base: position 1,602 of record NZ_JBKHHI010000159.1, on the reverse strand, counting down.
ACATTATTACCAATTTTAATCGGTGCAGCGAGTTCGCGTCCGGTTAGTCTTTGGGCGGGATCAGTGGGATGATAGGCGGTATAAATCTGGACATAGGGACCACATAACAGGTTATCGCCTAAGTGAACTGTATTACAGTCGAGAATCACACAGCCATAGTTCATATAGAGATTATCGCCAACATAGATATTACTGCCATAATCACAGTAAAAGGGAGGACTAATTTGAGGATTAGATCCCAGCTTGCCAAATAAGTCTTGTAAAAGGTGCGATCGCGTTTCTATTTCGTCTTCGGTTGTGGCGTTGTACAAGCGCGTGAGATGACAGGCTTGATTGTGCAATGCTTTTAATTCAGGGTCAGATGCTAGATATAGCTCTCCCGCTAACATCTTCTGTTTTTCACTCATCAGAAACTAACAGTTGCCTTCTACTCTACGAATCGTTTTAAAATTTGAATCACCCGATGCAGTTGGTTCTCACGGCGAGTTGAAAGGGTAAATTTATCGGATAAATCATATTCTCTTTGCTGAGAGTCTAGTTTAACAAAAAGGTAATCTTCTCCGGTGGTGATTAAACCATAAGCGGGATTCTCTGTTATGGGGTTAGACATCATGTAGGCGAGGGTTTGGGGTAAAGCCTGCATCACACTAAAACCATAGCGTTTGGTTTCTAAAAGGATGAGCCAGAATCTATCCTGCATGACTAAAATATCAATGAGTCCCTCTAGGATTTGGTCTTTGTCTTCGATTTCAATTTTGATGTATTTTTCCCCTTTGATCAGATAGGGGGGATCGTACAAGCCTAATAGTTCTAGAATGGGAGCAATTATAATCAGGTTTACGGTACTTTCGGTAATCGCACCTTCGGCTTGATAGTAACGATAGCGGGTTCGGAGGCGATCGCACGTTTCAATTTCCCCCAGACTGAGTTCTGGCAAGGGTTCTAGCCATTCGGGGAAGAAGGTTGGGTTGGTTGTCGGCTGCAATTGAAAGGTTTGATGCGCTTGGTTTAAGTTTGTAATTGCTTTGGTAACACCAATAACTTGGGGCATGGCATCAATTTGAGATAAGGGGGCGATTTCTCTGGGGAGTTGGCAACGCCTGGGCGTTCTTTCATTTTAGGGGTGATTGTTAACCTGTAAGCCGAATCGGGGCGCTGAATCCTGATTCTCTGGGATAGGGCTTGGTAACCAAGCCCCTACAAGGGTTGGTGCTAACTGAAAACTCGGATTCTGAATCCTATATTCTCTACAGGATAAGGCTTGCGGCGGAATGGCTTAACGGGTACGATGCCTTGATTGGGAAGGGGTTGGGGTGAAACGTTTAAGATTTGATACGAGACTCTTGTCAAATTCCGCTAGGCATTGGCTAGATTAGGATATCTTTTTCCGGTTTTCCCGATGAACTCAGTCCAACTCGGTATCCGCATCCCTACCCATCTTAACCAACGTCTGACTGACTACATTGAACGCACGGGGTTGTCAAAGACGGAGGTAGTGATTAATGCCTTGGCGTCTTATATGGGGTGTAGTGAGGAGATTCCCCTGAATGAACGGGTGGCGTCTCTTGAGGCGAAGATGATGGTGTTGGAGGGATTGGTTAA
>NZ_JBKHHI010000158.1:0-13546 GCF_046539235.1 Coleofasciculus sp. | reverse complement strand
CACCCTGCACTAGAACACCAGTCCAGTAATCGAATCATCTACTTGAATTGTCCCAAAATGGTAACAAAACGATACCAATTTTCCGGTTCCTTCGCTTCGCTAGTCGGGCATGCTTTTTGCTTCTTTTCACCACTAACTGTGATTACTAGACCGACGGTCTAGGGACTCCTATACAGAATTATCCCACCAACTCTCGGATCATTAGGATCGACAGCTTGTCCACATATCAACCCTATAGACCACTGATATTCTATATTAGAATCTATTGCTGGAGCATCGGTTGGCAACTCTAAACGATAGGTACCCGGAGTTGTCGGTAGTGGAATTTGTGCCTGATAAAAATAGTCTTCCTCACCATCTTTTAAGCTGAAAAGGACTTGGTTTGCGTCAGTTTTGGGAAGAGAAACCGCAAAACTTGGACGATTGACATCCGTTTCGCTATAAAGGGGCATCAATGAGAATAATCCTTCATCGTTCATCAGTTCATCCCCCGGACAGGTTCCCCGAGAGGCGCCGCCCGTTGTATCGTATGGAGTTCCTCGTTTGGGTGGAGCAAACCTTACCCACATCTCGGCATTCATTGAGTTAGATTGTGCCATTAAATCCGGAACTACTAACAGTTCCAAGGATAGAGCAATGCCGAATAGGGATAAAGATTTAACTAAGTTCATGATTTAAATCCTCCTCGGATTTATGGTGGGTTTGAAGTGAGCAACTTCTGATATGATGTCCGACAATAAGGCAGAATGTAGATGGCAGAGCGCAGCAGGAAAGGAGTAAGATGGCAAGGCATACGGATATGATCTGCACCCCAAGTAAGATGCTCCCGAAAACCTGTTCTATATCTCCACTAATCACAGCCAATTGCCCACTAAAATAAAGGGCGCCCAGTAATAGGGATGCTGATAGGCTTTTTGCTTTAATAATGATAACTGAGCTTGACGCAGGGCTTCCGCTCGGTTGCTATCACCTTGGCGCAAATGGCGATAAAATTTAATCATGGTATCGGCAGTGGATTGGTCATTCACTGACCAGAGGGTAGCAATCGTACTGCGAGCGCCAGAACGAACAGCTAATCCGGCTAATCCTAAAGCGGCTCGTTTGTCTCCAGTCGCCGTTTGGCAAGCACTAAGGACTAACAGTTCAATCGGTTCAGAATTGCTTTGTTCTCTAGTTTTAAGCAATTCAGATAAGGTATTAGCATTGAGACGTTCATTCCAGGTGAGAATAAACGTGTCTTCGGGTTGAGAACTAAACTGACCATGAGTGGCAAGATGGAGAATATTGAAAGAACGGTATTTTAGATCATTTTCTATTGTGGCACGGGTAAAGGCTCCATTTAATAGGATTTTTGAAGGTAAATCATTACTAATTTGTTTAATTTCTTGTTCAACTGCTGGTAATGCGACAAAGCCTTGACGGGCTTCGGTTAATCCTGCTGTTAAAGAAGATAGGGAAACTTGTCTGAGCGATCGCGGTTCAAGTAACTGCAATCCTGGTGTTAACGCTACACTGTATTTTTCAATCAAATACTGGTTACCATCGTGGAGGGCTGTCATGGGTATATTCCGCAAAACACCATCTAGGACAAAGACTAAGGTTTTAATCTGATTACTGGTTAATTGATTGTCAATCGGACGAATCAACCAATCATAAACGGTTTGGGAAAGCTTGAGCCGTTCTTTATTCGATAAAGCCGGACTCATGCTTTGGCGTAAACGGCTGATTGTGGCTTCAATTTCTGGAGAAGATAAATTGGTGTGGTAAGACTGTAGAGGTTGTCCGGGTAAGGAAAGAATAACCGCTAAACGGTTGGGTAAAATAATCGGGTAAATCACCGCCGCCCTCGCCTCACTTCTTTCGATGACGGTATCAAGTTGTTCCGGTTGCGTCTCTAAACAGGCGGTGCGGAAAAAGTTTTCTAGTTCTGCTAATTGTAGGGATTCAATCACAGTTCGGGCTTGTTGCAGATGTTCGGGTGAGGGAGAGTCTAATAAAAGACTGACGAAGTGACGATAAATGGGTTCAATTTTCTCTTGAAAGGAAAATCGCACATCAGCATTCATGGCAACCAGATCCCCCCGTAAGGATTGTACCGTATCAAACGCCTGTTTATTTGCCGCGATCGCGCTTTGTTTATCGCCCATCTTTGTCATAATTTGTGCCAGTTGCCAGTCCCATTGATAGGATAAGTCAGCAGCGTTGATACCCTCAGACAAAAATAGGGCTTGTTCGGTTAAACGTTGGGCTTGAGACCATTGTTTGGTTTTGTCGTATAATTTTCCGAGGATGCCTACAGTTATAGATTCTGCTCGTTTATCGTTTAATTTTTTCGCCACTTGCCGGGTTTTGGCTAACTGTTGGGCGATAGTTTGATAATTGATTTCTTGAGGGTGCAAGTCGGCGGTTTCGACGAGTTCGATTAAACGTTCGGCATAGTTAACTTGGGCATAAATCGCCTCTCGACTCGGAGACAACTGAGAAAGGTTAGCTTGAATTTGGGGAACTAATTCTTGGGCGTCGGTGAACTTTTCTAGATGAATAAGCAGCTTAAGTTGGTTGAGTTGGGGTTGGACTTGAGACAGAGGAGTCGTGGCTATTGCTGCGGCTTGTTTATAGTATGCTAATGCCCCTGGCATTTCTGCCAAGTTACGGTTAATATTACCTAAACTCAACAAAGCTGCACTGATATTTGGGGCAGAATTAAGACGCTGTGCTACAGCTAAACTTTCCTGTAAGATAGTCTGGGCGGCTGACAAATCACCGATGGCTTCCCAGACCCTACCCAGACTGAGTAATCCAGTCGCTTTCATGATAGAATCCGGTTGGGTGTTTAGCTGTGGCTGTACCGATTCAAGAAGTTGCCGCGATCGCTGAACCATTCCCAAACTTTGCCATGCTTGAGCCTGATTGATTTTGCTCCCCAGTACCCCCATCTGATCGTCGGCTTGGGCGTAAAGATTTTCCGCCTGTTTCCAGGTTGCTAGCGCCGCCTGCGGTTGTCCCATTGCCAGTTGCAGACTCCCTTTGGTGTTTAAGACTCGTGCTAGAATCGCAGGATTGGCTTGGGGTTGGAGTAAATCCAGGCTTTGATTAATCGCCACTTCTGCTTGTTGCCATTGTCCCACGTCTTGATAGGCTAAGGATAAGTAATGTAATGCTAACGCCTGATTGATGCGATCGCCGACTTTTTGATAATTCTGTACCGCCTCTTGCCAAGTCTTTATTGTATCAGCTAAATGTCCAGATTCCTCATTGATTTTACCTTGACTGAAAAGGTTATAATTATCTATCTGTCTCCTCTCTCCTTGTAGGAGAGGGGTAGGGGGAGAGGTCAAAAAACGGTTAGAATAATCCTGTGCCGCGACAGGACGAACCGTCGTCACCACTAAGCAGGTTACCAGAACTAATCCCCAGAAAAATAATTGCTTTTTACTGCGTCTTCTCAACCGTTTCATAACCCCTCTTCTCCTCTCACTCTTCGGCGTCAGGGTCAATCCCCATTTCCCGCAATCGTGCCGCTAATTTTGCCGCTTTTTGCTCGGCTTTTTCCGCCCGTTGCCGTTCGTTTTCCGCCCGTTGTCGTTCCAACTCCGCTCGTTCTTCACCAATCAGTAAAAGATTGCCCTCACTATCCCACCAACGCAGCCAGAGTTGGGTTTGATTTTGATAGATTCCCTGCCAAAGTCCCAGTTCTACTCCTAAGGGTGGAATAGAATAATGACCTCGTTCATTCGGTTCTATGCGTTGATAGGAAAAATCTTGCAGATGATACACCTCTAATTTGCCATTTTTAACTTCGTAAAGATCATCTCCAGTTATTTTTCCCATTCTATAAAATTATCCCCCCCATCCTTCAATCACCTCTGCGCCCTCTGCGAAAACCTCTGCTACCTGGAGCGTTAAAAAATATAATTGCCATCTCACCCATTAAATTTAGTCTAAATCATTTCTCCCCCCACACGAATACGACACTCCCCCCAAATCCATTCTTTTTCCTCCACTCGATTCAGCCGTCAGAATAACCGTGCCATTTTCATCCACAATCCAACCTTGGGCTTCAATTATCTGCTTTTCAGGTATCTCAGATGGCAGGTTAACAGCCGGTTGATTATCAGGAAACGCTGCCACATTTCGCCGATCTTGCCAAACCGCATTTCCCGGCAAATAGTCGCGGGGATTATCGGGAATACCGCCGCGTCCGATAGCAGTAAAGCGATTGCCTGTATCCGCCGGACAACCCGCAATAATTTGATTGGACGGATCAGTAAAATTAAAGGGTAATTCAGTTAATCCGCGCGCAGGATCAACATTGGGAGTATTAATCGTAATCGTGCCATCAATGCCTAACTGAGAACTCGCTGTAATATCACTATATTTGGTGAGTTTATCGCTTACCTGTAAACCAAAAATGCCTTGAGTCGTTATATCAATATTTCCCCCATTTCCCTCAAAAGCATTAGCCGTGATATCACTATTTTCTTCCGAAACAGCCACGATAAACTTAGCATCAATATTGATATCGCCACCATCTCCACCCGCCCCAGCTTGTCCGGCTGTAGTGGTGATTAAACTGTTATTTCGCATCAGTAATAAATCCGTTCCCGTGAGGATAATATTACCACCATTTCCGGATAGCGTTCCCGTACCAATTCCGGCTCCGTCCAAAAGCGTCACTTGCTCAGCGTTGATGTACAAATTGCCGGCTTTGGTATCACCAGAGCCTAGGGTTAACGTGGTTATACCTCCCTTTCCTTGCAATTCTATCTGAGTCGCATTCACGCGCAAGTTCCCGGCGGTTCCTGTACTCGTGAAGTCAGCCGAAGTCGCAATCCCAGCGCCATCTCGCACCACCAAACGATTGCTATTAATGGTGACATTTCCGGCATCTCCACTCCCTTGAGTTGCGGAGGTCAAACCTGTTCGCAACTCAGCCAAATCTAAGAGGGTATTGAGGTCAGTTGGAGCAACAACCGCACCGGGTTCATTGCCAATAATTTCTATGGATTCGGCGTTGATGATTAAATCCCCAGCATCACCACTACTATTGGTGCGGGCTGCTGTAGAAATTCCCGTTCCTACCTCTGACTTAGTTTTATTATTTTGAATCAGTAATTGACGGCTATTTAGGATTAAATTTCCAGCCTCACCAGACCCATAAGTAAGGGAACCCAAAGTTCCATCATCTAGCAGGTTGACTGATGTCGCATTAATTGTTACATTGCCCGCCTTTCCACCATTAGCAAAGGTGGCTGTGGCAATATTCGATTCATCTTCCAAGGTAATATATTCTGCACTAACCTGAATGTTACCTCCTGATCCTGAAATGCTACCCAATGTATTATTGGGTGGCAAAAATTCGATGAGTTCCGCAATATCACCAGTCGGTGAGCCGAGAATTTCGATAATGTTATTGATATCAGCGTTCTCGTTTAGACTAGCTGAAATCGTATTAATATCAGAGTTATTGTCAGCACGAATTGAGTCAGCGATAATCTGAATATTACCCCCTTGTCCAGAACCAACCGCAACGCTGAAAATTTTCGAGCCACCACTCAAAAATAGAGAAGGGGCTGAGAGTTCAATATCACCGCCTTTGCCTAAACTGGTGACGCTAGTAATGATTGAATTATCGATGGTTAGGGTTGCGCCACTATTCAGGGAAATACGACCACCAATTTGTCCATTGGCATTAATATCATTTACTCCAATATCACCAACAGCTTGGAGTAAGATATCACCTGCTTTCCCAAAAGAACTGGTATCAATTGTGCCAGACGTGGTATTAATTAATCCTTTGGAGTCGATGATAATTGCACCCCCTGCTATCATCCCTTGAGTATTGATTGAACCAACAGAGATTCCCCCATCTAGCGATAGATTCGGCTGATACTGATTGGTTAAAAAGACAGTTCCTCCTGGGTTAAGAATATCGCCAATAGTAATCGTCGCACTGGTTGGACTTTCCAGAGGATTGGGGAACGGCGGAACAATAATTCCATCCGATGGAATCCCATTAATGCCTGGAACATCAAAAGCGATAGTTCCAGCCCGGATATCGAGAGTGGGTTGAGTTTTCCCATCAATTAATATAGATGTGCCATCAGAAAGAGTAATATTTTCAACAATGCCATTTTCAGCATCAACATTACCGATCAAAACACCACCCGGAATCGTTACACTTCCACCCGCAAAAATATGCAGTGAAGCGCCTTGATACGCCCCCATCAAAACATCCCCACTGCTGCGAATCACCGGATCATTGGGACTCCTCAGGGTTCCCAGATTCCCATCAAGCTGTTCAATCCGAAACTCGCCACCACTCCAGAAATGGGCATCTCCTTGCACTGGATTAGCCGAACGGAATACAATATTCCCATTGGCAAAAACGCCACTATCTGGATGATTAAGGGCAAAAATATCAATTGTGCGATCGCCTTGTACCTGCATATTTCCGCCAGCCTTAGCGATAAACGGATTTACCAGACTGTCGCGGATATTTACAGTATGATTAGCGTGCAGGGTAAGATTATCCCCAGCAATAAGCTGACCTTGTAAATTCAAGGTATCAGCCGCTAGAGTAAAATTCCCTCCCACCGATAAATTCCCGGCATTGGTAATCGTTGCTGATTCACCTGTCAAATAATTAAAAAAGAATACCCCTGGCTGAATCGATAGGAGTGTACTTTCTTGAGGTTCTGTCGCCAGAAATAATCCCTGTTCACCCAGGCGAATCCCATACGCCGTACTCGCCACAAATGAACCTGCCACATCTAACCTAGCGTCTGCCCCAAAAATAATTCCATTCGGATTAATTAAGTATAAACTTGCCGCCCCTTCCACACCGAGAGTGCCAAAAATATTGGATAGATTCCTTCCCGTGACACGAGTGAGAATATGGTCAACATCCGCAGGATTGGCAAAGTAAACCTGCTGTCCGGGATCAACATTGAATTCCTGGAAACTGTGGAATAAATTCCCCCCTCGTCTTGCCCCCCCTTGAATCAAATCCCGCACGTCTTGGGGAACAACAATTGACGTTTCTGCACCTAACGTATCATCAGGAATCAGTTGGGCATTAATCTTTGCCGCAGAAAAAATCTGACTGGATACAAGTCCAAAATAGCAGAACCATTTTAACGCTTTCCGACTGTTTAGGCTTTTGAGTTGTAGAGATGTTGCCGGCAACGTCTCTACCATAAGATGCGTCCTAACCGCTATGGCGATTGTGATAAGATTGGCTGGATTCATCAGTGGAACTGGGTTTGAGAAAAAATCGGTAAAATTCATCGACAAGAGGAATTTACCCGATGATTCGGTTCTTTTTCTCTATACAGTTCGTCGTAACAATACCCGTATTCTTTTGGGATAAATTAAAATTCTGATAAAATTAAATATCTGTGTAGAGACGTAGCATGCTACGTCTCTACTTCTGGCAGCGTTGCAGATAAATTTGAGCGGTTTTATCCTCAGGCACAAACTCTAGACACCGTTGAAATAATTTAGCCGCTTTACTCCACTCTCGTTGCGAATAAAGGCATAACGCTTGTTCAAACATCGTCTTGGTTTTCAGCTTCCGCTGACGCACCGAAACCGGATCAGCATTAAACACATCAAACACAGACACGGTTTGGGATTTCCCTTTAACCTTGACCCGACCAATGAGACGAAAACAATAATCAGAGGGGTCGCGCAAATGGTCAAAGGTATAATGCGAAATCAGCAGCGATACCCGATACTCTTTGGTCAAATGTTCCAAGCGAGAGGCTAAATTCACAGCATCACTAAGCACCGTACTATTAATATGGGTTTTACCGCCCACTGTTCCTAACATCATCAAGCCCGTATTAATGCCAATCCCGATTTCTATAGGATACTCACCGGCTTGATGTCGCTCTTTATTATAGCGTTTCAGGTTTTGTAACATGGCAATTGCCGCGTTGACAGCATCATCGGCACTGCCACTAAATAACGCCATAATTGCATCACCGATGTATTTATCAATAAAGCCTTGATTTTCGATAATGGCAGGTTCCATATAGGAAAGATAACGGTTAATAAAATTAAATGTTTCTTGGGGTGTCATCACTTCTGAGAGAGTGGTAAAGTTGCGAATATCCGCAAAGATAACTGACATGTTTTGCTGGGATTGATCCCCTAATCGCACATCACAAATACTGTTCTTGTTTAGTAATTGTAAGAATTGTCGGGGGACAAACTGGGAGAAGGATTGATTTAACTCGAACAATTCTCTGGTAAACGCTTCTCGCTCAACTTGAGCCTGTTTTCGTTCGCTAATATCTTCAATGAAGCCCTGATAGTAGAGAACATTTCCTTGATCATCACAAACTGATCGCGCATGTTCACGAATCCAAATAATGCTGCCATCTTGGCGATAAACTTGAGACTCAAAGCCGACAACTTCTCCCTGTTGTTCCATCAGTTGAATAAAATAATCTCGCCGCTTCGGGTCAACATAAAGCTGTTTTTTTATATTAGTAATTTTGGTGATTAACTCCTCTGGAGACTTATACCCATAAATCTTTGCCAACGCCGGATTTGCACTGCGATAGCCTCCATCAAGGGTGGTTTGAAAAATACCTTCTAATGCATTTTCAAAAATACGGCGATATTTCTGTTGGGCTTCCTGCTGTAACCGACGACTCTGATAATCGGCGGTCATCACGGCTGAACCAGTCAAGGCGAGTAATGAGGGAATTACAGGTAACCACCACCCTGCCAGAAATAAGAGATAAGTACCGATTAAACTACAACTAATTACCAGTAAAATATAAATTCCTAGGGCGAGTAGTTGGAGTAAGGTGTTGGGATGAAACCATTTATTCTTGATCCAAAGTAAACTTCCGGCTGCCCCCAGAAACGACCAACACAAAACCAGTATCACTTCGACTGGATTGGCTAAGACTTTAATCAAGGGGCGTCCATCCAAGGCACTACTGATAAGTTGACTGGTTAAATTGCCATGGATAACAACAGCAGCGGCACGACGGGGAGGGGCAAATATTGTGCTATCATAAGGGGTAAAAAATAAATCGTTGGTACTTTGGGCTTTAGACCCAATTAAGATGATGCGATCGCGGATTTTTTCTGGGGGAACTTGATCTGCCAATACATCGCTTAAGGAAACGGTATCAAAGCTGGCGGTAACACCACGAAAATTTAAGAGAATCTGATATCCTCCCGCATCTACATCTACGTACCCCCCATCATCAGTCTGGAAAGGCGTAAAGATAGCTTTCCCCAAGCGATAACGCTGCTGATTATCATTAATCACCTCTAAACTAATCCCCTCATCTTCTAAATACAGTAATGCTAAACGGGCAGCTAAACTTAATTGCACATCCCCATTTTCCCGTTGAATTGACAATAACCCTCTGCGAACTTTGCCATCCGCATCCACTATCAGATCAGCCAAAGCAACTTGGTTTAAAGCCTCCAGAGTGGGTGGAGAAGCGACGCGATCGCCCACTCGTTTTTCGACCCCAATTAAATTCGGCGTTGACTGCATCACCTCCACCCATTGCTGATGTCCAGGTTCTACAGGTAAATCCCGATACAGATTTAAACCAATCACTCGTGGTTCAGCCGCTTTTAGATTACTAATTAAGTCAGCCAAAACTCCATCCGGAATGGGCCACTGTCCCACCTGATTAATATCAGTTTCATCAATTGAAACAAGGAGAATACGAGAATCTGGAGATTCTGGAGGGCGCAGCCGAAAATATTGATCCAGGGTTGCCCATTCCAATAGCTGAAATAAACCCGCACCATTAAGGGCAAGAATAATCAGAGTCACACTCGGCGCGATCAATAATACTCCTTGCCACTGCTTAATCCAGGTTTTTAGCTTTGAACCCATCAGATATCTCCCTTCTGAATTCCTCCATCTTCCACACTAACTGTAACTTAGCTAATGGAGCTGACGTGCTATCATTATGGCTTCGCTAAACGCTCTACGGCAAGGATTTCGTCATTATTGACATTAAGGTTTAAATGCCGAACAGCTTAACCCAGCAAGAATAATGTTGATTGGTTATATAAATTAATTTAATATTATTCTTTGAGAATTTTAAATTACCCTAGCACTAGCGGTAAAAAATGATATAAGACAAGGATTGGCTTAACACAGATTAATATCTTAGAATAGAAAATAGAAACATTTAAAATAGCGATAAAATGTTCAAGTCGATCAACTCCCTCCTCGGACGCCATCCCGAACGCATAAACGCTAACGTTGAAATCTACACCTGGCAAACTTGCCCATTTTGTATTCGTGCCAAGATATTACTGTGGTGGAAAGGCGTTAACTTCACAGAATATAAAATCGACGGCGATGGAAGTGCCAGAATGAAAATGGCAGAACGGGCAAATGGACGGCGAACCGTTCCCCAGATTTTTATCAACAACCAGCATATTGGTGGCTGTGATGAACTTTACAGTTTAGATAGTCAGGGAAAGTTAGAGCCTTTATTATATCAGCCGACTCAAGCGTGAAACACTGTAGAGACGTAGCACGCTACGTCTCTGTTTTGAATCTGTAGGGGCGGGTTTCACGACTATCGTTTCTGAATCACCCGGATGTGACTAAACCCGCCCTGACTACCTGCAAGCAAGGGAGATTTTAGCTGGTCAATTCTTTCTCCCTTGCTGCACTCATGAGATTCTTCATTCCGCTGTCGCTTCATTCAGAATGACATAAACAAATGACATAAACAAATGACAATCAACAATCCGATAAATTAAGAGAAAGCTGCACATAGTCAACCCCGGCATCAACATCAGCCTTATTTTTTGCCTCTTTTGAACAAGCATCCAGTCGTTGATGAGACTTCTCTAACACCTCACAACTTTGCGCCAACCATTGCTGAAATACCTCAAACCGCCCATCCGAGGGATGAACCACCTGATATACACGCACGCGATTTAAGCGTTTACTTTCACGACCAATACATTCAAGTCCATAGCCAATTTTATCTAACAAACGTCGCACAATCCGAATCGGTGTCGCATTTCGCGCTAATCCAATTCCCAAAGTAGTTTTAATCGACGTCCGATTCGATAATGCCAATCGCGCCATCGCCTGCAAATCCTCATCCGTTCCTCTTAATTCACGCCCCCTATCTGTTAACAAAACTGGAACTCCCAAAAGTTCCATTGTCCCTACCGCCGCCCCCAATTGAGAACGATTAAAGTCAGGTAAGAAAATACTTCCACCACCTAATTCAATCAATCGACGTGCGATCGCGACATCCCGTTGCGCTAAATGATCTCGCCCTAAGGTGAGAAAATAATGCAGCAATAGCTTTTGATACCAACCATCATCATCCTTAGCCACCAGTTGGGCAGTCACTGGAATCCGATAACGCTGCTTTAACTCATACTTGCGAATCGCCCGTCGTTGGGCAAGGGTTTTTACTAATCGTTTTTGCCCGGTATTATATTGATGATCACTCAGATTTTTAGCCCGCGCGATCGCTAAACATTCTGCCTGATAATTTTTGTCTTTCACCGCCGCGATCGCCGCCGTCAGCGAATCGGGTTCAATCTTTCCCTGTGTCTGGGAAACAGAGGACACACTACCCCCTCCTCCCATCTCCTGATCCGCAGCCTCAACCACCTGATGCCCTTCCCCGCGCAGCGCCGCCAGTACCGATTCACGATACTGAAACATGGACGCATTATGCCTCACCGCCATTCTTGCCCAACACAATAGCGATTCCGCCTGAAAACCTGTCTCAATATCATCCAGGGCATCAAAATCAGATTGTTGTAATAATCGAATATTAAGCTGAGTCAAACGGCGTCCCGATGTCAGCAAAGCCGGAATCGACGTTGAACCATTCCCCACCCGATTAAACCCACAGGGCGCCACCCACAGGAACCGAGGCAGATTTTCCCGCACTCGCCCCAACGCCTGACGCACCGAGTTTTCACTTTGCACCCCAATCGCAATCCCCCAAACCGAGGTGAAATGTCCCTGCAACTCAATGCTTACGCCCGTTTCAATCACCGGACTTGCCAGAACAATATCATACTGACTCAACACCCCATCCAAATCACGCATACAGCCATAGGCCGGATGAGTCGGTTCAGTCAGAGATTCCGAATCAATGCGGAGAATTTTCGCCTCAGGAAATCGAGAACGTAGATAGGCTTCCAACGTACATGTTCCCCACTGACTCCCCCGTTTCTGGGCGGAAAGGCAAACAAAGGGTTTCCCACCGGCTGCAATGTGTCGTTCCAAATCCTGAATCAAGCGTTCTGGCTTACGTTCTGGATAATAGTTGACCCGCCAGGATTCAGCCTCGCTGGGTTTCCAGGTGTTGTGAATAATATAAGGATGTTGGGGAATCCCCGATAAAGAAATCAAGTAATCGATAGAAACATCACTCAAATCCGCATCCGCCACATAAACTTGTCCCTCATCTCCCAAAACATTCTGCATCAATGTCTTCAGAGATTTCAGAATCGCCACTCGGTTACTACTGCAAGTATCCGAATCCAACCCATGCCAAAGAACCTGTTCCACTTCATCAATAATTACCACTCCATCTGACCAGTTCACCGCCTCAAAGCCAGCCTGAGAGGTAGGATGGAGAGAGTCAACACAGAGACCATAGCCTAACCTAGCACCCGTTTCTTTATCCTGTATCTGAGTGACATAGTTCAAGCCAAAGCGCTGACATAACGCCTCCACGAGTCGCACCCGATGACCAATCACCAAAACCCATTTCTGGCGCTTAATCGCCTCTTTGACAATTGTTTCTAACCACTGAGTTTTCCCTGTCCCTTTGGGGGATTTAATTCCAATCAATTTGGCATCCTCAGGAATCGATAATTCCCCTAAATAGCGACGATTTATCTGTATCGTGGGCGGATAAGTCAGCCCGGTTAAGGATTGGGCTTTCCAGGTATCTAGGGGGACAGCCGTTTGATAGGCTTGGTCAAATGCTGTTTGAGTATGGTTGGCAATTAAATCATCCACCCCTTTCCCTTGGTCTGGATGCCAATTGATTATCTTGACAGAACATCCCTTTTGAGTTAATAAATATCCCAACTGACGAATAGCGGCATTAACAGCTTTGATGGTACTGGGTTTAGTGTCTTGGTCGAAGGCAATATAAATTGTTCTCCCCGATGTTGCTAATTTGAGTAACTGGGGGATGAGGCGAGACTTGCCGATACGATTTCCTTGTTCATCTCTAGGGACACGATAGCCTCCGAATACACCAGGGAGGGCAATTGCCGCATAGCCGGCGGTGAGTAAAGCCCCCGCTTTCTTTGCGCCCTCAGTAATACACAACGGAATTTCTGGGTGGGCGATAAGCCACTGCCAAAATCCGCCGGAGACATTTTGAATTTGTAGGGGCGGGTTTAGGGACTCGCCTTGGGCGATTGATGGTAACGTTTCTACAAAACCCGCCCTGACCGAATGTTCACCCTTGGCGACTATCGAGGGCATTGTTTGTCGGGGCGGGTTTAGGGACTCGCCTTGGGCGATTGATGGTAACGTTTCTACAAAACC
>NZ_JBKHHI010000157.1:0-13558 GCF_046539235.1 Coleofasciculus sp. | reverse complement strand
CTATTGGTTTGCCTCGCTATTGGTTTGCCTCGCTATTGGTTTGCCTCGCTATTGGGTAGGATTTTTTATCTATCGAGGCTGAGAAGCTTGCACCAAATCAACTTTAATCGTCGTCAAAAGCTTTATTTTTAAGGGTTTCCGCTTTTGGCAGTAAGCCCTACCTATTGTCTAAGTATTGATAAACGTGAAGAATTCATGTTGATAGGCACAGTTCATTCCACGTTATGATACTATACTGGGTATTAATAATAATTAAGGGGTGTGACCCCACACTCCACGATAAAAACTAAGTGTTAACCGGGGCGACACATCCAGGGTTGTAGGTACTCTCCCATTCTTCAGTTGCTTTACTAGGGAATTGGTATGCTCAAAAATAAATAGACAAGTTGCCATTAATTTAGTAAAATGCGTATTTTATTTGTCTGTCTGTTACGGGATGCCGCTTAGAAATCCCTGTGATGCACTACAGCTCATTCTTCTTCACGAGGGTTTTTGATCATGGCTTGGAAATATACACCTCAACCTCTTGCATTTTTGTCAGTAGGTCTTTTACTAAAGCTGCTACTGGTTAGTAGTTTCGCCGTATCATTACGTGCTCAAACCATACCCCTGTCTGAAACAGCCAGTGCGACCTTTATTCCTGACAGGAAAGGAGCGCCCAAAGATTCAGCCGGGGGAGCCTCACGGGATGGTGGTGTCTGTCCCAATGACACAAGTGAGCTGGGAACATCAGTCACACCGTTCCAATTAGCCACAAATCATGGATTCACGGTAGCCGAACGTCCCACCTTTTTTGTCTACATCCCACCAACAGTGGCTCAAGACGCTGTATTTATTCTCAAGGATGAAACAGAAGAGTATTTCTACCAAAAAACCGTATCACTTCCTAATCAGAGCGGTTTGGTCAGCTTTAAACTACCTATTGATGCACCAACTCTGGAAATTGGCAAGACCTATCAGTGGTCGTTTTTACTCATTTGTGGACAATCCCTGCGACCTGATAGTCCTAAAGTACAAGGGCAGATTCAGCGCATTCAACCTGATCCCGCCTTACTCAGCAAACTTCAGCCATGGTCTCCTGTAGATAGAGCCGCTTTTTATGGAGAGGAAAGTATTCAATAAGTAGGTGGGAAAAATTAAACTTAACCCTGGGGATTTGCATTCTTCACACTCGCTTCCCTTGATCCGCAAGCTACGTGATTTGTCCTTATACCAAGTTGCATTCAAATAAAGTCGTCAAACGTCAATTTGATCAAAGATGCCCAAAATCTATCTGTGGGCATTTTTTATTAATTAATTAGATGTGAGACCATAAGTATAGCAGTAGGCTCTGAGGGTAATTTAATTAGCTGAAGTCGGATTTAAAAATAAAAAGGAGGAAACTTGCAATTTACAAACGAGTTAACAAACCACTCATTTGAGTATTATTACTTAGTCTTCTTTGGAGTCACTCTTGTCCGATACTTTCTTATTGCTGGGGGAGCCTATTGGCTCTTTTATGTCGTTCTGGGAAAGTCTCTCGCCAAAAACAGTTTGCGTCTGAAGCCACTGATGAATGATTCCATCAGAAATGATATCGTATTATCGGTTCTATCGGCAACTGTTTTTGCTTTTTGTGCAGCGCTAATCTTATCAGAGTACGGTTTGGGAGTAACACTCCTCTATACTAACCCAGATGAATATGGACTGTGGTATATAGGAGTTAGTTTTGTGGCAGTGCTTGTGCTTCAGGATACATACTTTTACTTTATCCACCGCCTTTTTCACCACCCTTGGCTGTTTAAATGGATGCATTCTGGACACCACCGTTCGGGAGAACCAACCCCCTGGAGTTCCTTCGCATTTGATCTACCAGAGGCAATTATACAGTCACTCTTCTTTGTGATTATCATCTTTATCGTTCCGCTCCATTTTATCACCTTAGCGGCGGCACTGATTACGATGACAATATGGGCAGTAGTGTCTCATCTGGGATTCGAGCTATTTCCCTCATCATTTCTTCACCACTGGCTGGGGAAGTGGTTTATCGGGGCAACTTATCATTCGATACATCATCGCCAGTACACTGTACATTACGGATTGTACTTCACGTTCTGGGATAAGTTGCTTGGTACTTAACTGCCTTGGATATCCAGCCGGCTTTCTCTCATTTAAGTTTTTCGCAATAGAGCTATGAGTCCAAACCAGTATAAACCTCACATTCTTGTGTTGCCTGAAGATGATGCGAATCGCTCTCCATCTTAATGTAGCAGGGAATGCTGGAGAAGGCAATTTGATTGGTGGACTAGCACTGCTTTCCGGCTATATCAATAAAGTGCGCCAAGAAGAGAAAAACACGCTTTATGTGATTTCTGGCGATATGCTCCAAGGGTCTATGATTGATACCGAATTCAAGGGTTTGTCAACCATAGAAATTATGAATTACCTGGCGCCAGATGTAGTAACCTTGGGAAACCACGAATTAGATTATGGATTTCCTCATTTGCTATTTCTGGAAAAGATGGCAAACTTTCCCATCGTCAATGCCAACTTGTATATCAAGAAGTACAGTAAACGATTGATGAATCCTTATCTAATCCTCAATGTTGATGGATTTGATATCATGTTCATCGGTATTGTGACGGAAGAAGTGCTTAAAGCATTAAAACTCGACACAAGTATTAGCACATTTGTTGGTTTAGAAGATGCCGCTGCAGAAGTAGGAAAGATTTGTAACGCCTACAAAAATGAGGATATTGACCTGACGGTTCTGCTTACCCATATCGGTATTGAAGAAGATAAAAAACTAGCGGAGATGCTAGATCCTGCGTGGGGAGTGGATATGATCATTGGTGGACACTCCCATACACTGCTAGAACAGCCAGCACAAGTGAATAACATTCTGATTTCACAAGCCGCCGTTGGTACAGATCAGATTGGACGTTTTGATATAACCGTAGATGACGATACTAACAGTATTGTGGAATTGTCCTTGAAGAATATCTGGGTTCTCATCAACTTCTTGACGCTAAAGTCGAAGGACGCTTGATTTTTAAATAGGAATGTCGAGGGTTTAGTGAGGGAAATACTACCTGTTGAATCCATAACAGGAAAGAAGTATAGCAACCGCCATAGCGGTTAGGACACATCATTTTGTAGAGACGTTGCATGCAACGTCTCTACTCGAATTTAGTATTTTTGTATTAGGGTGTTGGTACTTGACGCAAAGGAATCGTTTTAAAGACCCGAATCAAATCAGCTTGGCGAATCGGTTTACTAATATAATCATCCATCCCCGCCTTTAAACACGTTTCTCGATCTTCCTGCATCGCATTAGCTGTTAGAGCCACAATCCAAGGGCGCTGGGAGTAGTTTTTGCAGATGTGACGGGTAGCGGTTAAGCCATCCATTTCTGGCATCTGTACATCCATCAATATTACGTCATAAGATTGACGAGAGAGTGCCTCTAATACTTCCTGACCATTACTGACCAAATCAGCTTGATAACCTAAGCGTTTTAACAGTAACAATTCTACCTTTTGATTAACAAGATTATCTTCAGCCAAAAGAATCCGTAACGGCAACTGTTGGGCAAGAGGCGAATCTTCAGATTTGGGCGAAGCCGATTTAGACTCAATAGAAGTAGCCTGTTTTACCAAAACTTTAGTCAAAGTATTATAAAGTTGTCCAAGTTTAATCGGTTTAGGTAAACAAGCAGCAAAATGACGCTCAATTAAAGCGGTTTTTGTTGTCAAGTTGCCCACAGGTGTGAGTAATACCAAAGGCAATTTATTAAACCCAGCTTGGTTATGGATTTGCAGACCCAGAGTTAGCCCGTTCATTTCGGGCATTTGCCGATCAATAATTGCCAGATCAAAGGCTTCTTCTTGATTCAGCCAACCTAGAGCTTCATTCCCCGATTGAGTACTCCGAGCAATCATGCCCCAACATTCGGTTTGCTGGGTTAAAATTCGGCAACTTGTCGGATTATCATCAACAATTAAAACTCGTTTACCCGCAAGCTGAGGTTGAGCAGTCCTTAAATTGGGTTCAGACGCATCTTGATCTACCGTTAATACGACATAGAATGAAAAAGTAGACCCCTCACCTAAGGTACTGTCTACCCAAATTTCCCCCCCCATCATTTCAGTTAATTGTTTAGAAATAATTAAACCCAGTCCTGTGCCACCATACTGGCGAGTGGTGGAAGAATCCAGTTGACTGAAGCGTTGAAACAAGCGGTTAAAATGGTCTTGAGGAATACCAATGCCTGTGTCTTTTACCGAAAACACAAGGCAAACAGTCGGCGAGAGCTGGCTATCCTGGTTTTGAGTCGAATCGGTGACGTATTGATGTTCAAGCTTTACTGAAACGCTAACTTCTCCCACATCAGTGAACTTAATGGCATTACTCAACAAATTGATGAGAATTTGGCGCAGGCGGGTGACATCTCCGACCAGAGTAGAGGGGACTTCTGGGTCAATCAAGTAAGTTAATTCTAATCCCTTTTGCACCGCTTTGGGCGCAAACAGATCAACAGCGGTTTCCAGACAGTCAAGTAGATTAAAGGGTTTGAATTCAAGTTCTAGTTTACCCGACTCAATCTTGGCAAAATCTAACACATCATTAATTGTGATCAGTAGGGTTTCCCCACTTTGGCGAATCGTTTCTACCAAGTCCTGTTGATGGGCATCCAGTTTTGTATTCTCTAAAATTCCGGTTAACCCAATCACCGCATTCAGAGGAGTGCGGATTTCATGGCTCATGGTTGCCAGGAATTCACTTTTCGCTCGATTAGCGGCTTCTGCGGCTGCTTTTGCCTCTGCTAGGGTGGCGTTTTGAGCTTGCAGTTGCTGTTGAATATGGCGTAAAGTTAGTTGGGTTTTAACCCGCGCGATTACTTCTTCGAGTTGAAAGGGTTTCGTAATATAGTCTACGCCACCCACTTCAAAGGCTTTCACTTTATCCCAGACTTCATCAAGAGCGCTCAAGAAAATTACCGGAATTTCGGCGGTTTGTTCGTCAGCTTTCAAGCGTTGACAAACTTCATACCCATCCATTTCCGGCATTTTAATATCCAGCAAAATTAAATCCGGCGGATCAGTATTAACCGCATTCAGTGCCTGTTTCCCACTAATCACCCGACGAACTTCATAGCCTTGGTTCGCCAGCATGGTAAACAAAATACGTAAATTATCAGGGATATCATCGACAATTAATATGTCTCCCTTGATGGCTTGAGATTGACGTTCACTCATGAAGGAGGGGCTGTATTAAATCCACTATGCGATCAAAAGAAAGGGTGTTAACCCATTGGCTCAAGGTTTGAGCCAGAGATAGTTGCTCTTCTGGAATTTGGGCAATAAGCTGGATCATCACTTTCTCTCTAGCGCTGAGTGCAGCTTTGTGCAGTTGTACCAGCCATTCAGTCGGCATTTGTGCCAACGCTTCTTGTAGGGTAGTTCCCTGCAAGGTTGCTGGCGACGTATCCGGCGATGTGAGAGATGCAGGTTCCGCTTCTGCATACAAATAACGCACCCCTAAATGTTGCGCCATTTTTTCAAAGATAACCTCTTCCTGAAATGGCTTGCTAACGAAATCGTCGCAGCCGGCTGACAAGACAACCGATCGCTGTTTATCGAAAACACTGGCAGTCAAGGCTATAATTACCGTGGCTTGACCCTGCAACGATTGGCGAATTCGACGAGTGGCTTGATAACCATCCATCACAGGCATCCGCATATCCATCCAAATCAGGTGAGGTTGCCAACTCTGACAACGTTCAACCGCTTGCTGTCCATTTTCGGCTTCCTGCACCTCAAACCCCATCGGTGCGATTAGATTAACCAACAACACCCGACTTTCCCATTTATCATCAGCAATCAGAATCCGATAGGTGGGTTGATTGGGGGCTAAACCAATCACCCGTTTAGACTGTTGAATCTCAATGTCAGCCGCTTGAGCGGGATTAACCTTAATTGTAAACCGAAACGTTGTTCCTTGACCCAAAACACTGCTGACGGCGATGGTTCCTCCCATCAGTTGGACAAATTTCTGGCTAATCGGTAAACCTAATCCTGTGCCTTCTTGAGATTTGCGCCCGGTTTCGGTTTGGATAAAAGCTTCAAACAAGGTATCAAGTTCGGCTGGGGCAATTCCTGGACCCGTGTCTTCGACTTCAAAGGTGATTAGGGATTGGGGATTGGGGATTGGGGATTGGGAAATTATACCCCGTTCCCCGTAGAGACGCGCCATGGCGCGTCTGTGCAAGGGGGTAACGTTATCGGTAAAACCCGCCCCTATACATTGGTTTACAGACGTGCCATGTAGAGACGTTGCATGCAACGTCTCTACATGCAAGGTGACACTCCCTTCCCCTGTAAATTTAATCGCATTTCCCAATAAATTAATTAAAACCTGACGCAACTTACTCTCATCAGCCCACACGTATTGGGGAACCTCTGGAGCACAATCAAAGATTAGCTGTAACCCCTTTGATGCCGCTTTGAGCTGGAGCATTTCTTCTAAACTTTTGAGTAAGCGATACAGATCAAAACTGGTTTCATTCAGTGTAATCCGACCCGCTTCTATTTTAGACATTTCTAGTACATCATTAAGCAGCGTGAGTAAATGTTCACCACTGCGAGCAATAATGCCAAGATACTCCTGCTGAGTTAGAGTTAACGTCGAGTCACGGGTCATCACTTGGGCAAAACCCAGAATCGCATTCAAGGGAGTCCGTAGTTCATGGCTCATATTCGCTAAAAACTCACTTTTAGCCCGGTTCGCCGCATCAGCCGCTTCCTTAGCATCTTTGAGTTGAGCCATGAGGGCGGCTTGTTGTAGCGCTACGCCTAACTGATTACTCACTTGTGTCAGTAAACTAATTTCTGCGGCGTCCCAGTGACGGGGACTGGAGTTTTGATACGCCCCCAATAATCCCCACAGCTTGTCACCGACAAACACGGGGATTAAACAGTAAGCTTTGATCTGAAATACCTCTAACAACTTGACATGACAGGTCGAGTAAATCCTTTGGTAAATATCATTAACGACAATATTTTCATGGTTTTTAAATCGACCACCTTGAGTTTTTTGTAAACAGGTATCTGACCAAACCGATTTCAGCTCATAACCGACTAAGGGCGACCAACCTGATGCTACTGATTCGGAGACAAAATCCCCACTCCAGTCTAGATTGAATCGATAAACCACGACGCGATCGCAGTTAAGAATTTGCCGTACTTCTTGGGTAGTCGTACTAAAAATCTGATCAATATCTAAGGTTTGGCGAATGCTTTCAATCACCCGCGCTAATGCCCGCGCCTGTTCAGCAGCTTTGGCTTGCTGGACGGCTTGCGCTTGCAATAACTCCAAATATTCCGACTGTTGCAATGCTACCCCTAATTGGGCTGCCACTTGCATAAGTAACTTAACTTCCCGTTCTTGCCAATGGCGAACTTGACTATGTTGAAAAGCACTCAGGATTCCCCAGAGTGTTTCCCCTTTAAATAGGGCAACAACAGCAAAGGATTTAATCCCAAAGGATTCTAAGGTTTCAATATGACAATCGGTTAAATTTGCTTGATAAATATCATCAGCAAAAACCGCTTCATTGTCGCGTAATCGACCCCCTTGATGTTGGCTTAAATAGGTATCATCCCAAGCACTCCCCACCAGTTTGGGTAAATCTCCTGCTTCCGATTCAAAAATAAAATCGCCGAAATAATCCTCGCGGAATTTATAAATGGCAATTCGTTCAACATCCAACAATTGCCGGACTTCTGTAGCCGCTGTTTGGAAAATCGTATTTAAATCTAACGTTTGGCGAATTTTATCAATCACCTGAGCTAAAGCCCGTTCCCGTTCCGCTTCCTGGGCTAACTCATCCGCCCGTTGTTGTAATTGCGCCTCCAGTGTGGTTTGCAATTCTGCCGATCGCCGTTGGGCTTTACCTAAAAGTTCAGCCTGTTGAATCGCTACCCCTAATTGAGCACTAATTTGCACCAAAAAATTAATATCTGTCTCATCCCACGATCGTGGTGCTGAATTTTGAAACGCGGCTAAAAGTCCCCAGAGGCTTTTACCTTTGTAAATCGCAATAATTGTATAGGCTCTAGCTTGATACCGTTCTAAGCTTTGAATATAGCAATCCGAAAACCCTGCCGTATAAATATCACGACAAACCCGGAAAACTTCCCCTTTAATAAAGTCCCCGCCTTCAGTTTGCTGTAGATAGGTATCAATAATTTGAGGATTGGCTAAGGATTTAATACTACAATTACTAATATTTTGGCATAACTGGGGATCTTGATATTGCTCTTGGACTAACGGTTTCCAGCCCTCAGCCACCGATTCAACCACGAATTCACCACTCCAATCGGGATTAAACCGATAAATTGCCACCCGATCCGCATTCAGCAACTGCCGTGCTTCTTGAGTTGTCGTCTGGAATATAGTATTAATATCGAGCGATCGCCGAATCTTATCGATAATAGCCGCAACCGCTTTCTCCCGTTCAACCGCTTGATTAACCGCTTTCGTCAACAACTCTGACTGCATCCGCAGTTGAGCCACAAACTCCGCTTGCTGCAACGCCACACCCAAATGAATGGCAATTTGATGGACAAACTCGATTTCATCACTTTGCCATTGGCGGGGGCGCGAACATTGGTGAATACACAACAACCCCCAAAGCTGATTCCCCTTAAGTAACGGCACAACCAAGTTAGCTCGAACTTGGAAACGTGATAAAATTTTAATGTGACAATCAGGTAAATTCAAGGCATAGATATCTTCAGCCGCCCAAATCCGCCCCTGTTGATAATGAGTAGCATGTCTTTCTCCAAAACAGTCATCCTCGACTTTGGTGGCGATAGCTGACGTAAACGGCGACACCACATCTTCGGAAACAATTTCCCCACGGCGACAGCCAGACTCTGGATCAAAGCGAAACATCCCCACCCGATCCGCATTCAACAGTTGACGCACTTGGGTGGCGGTTGATTTAAAGATACTCTCCAAATCCAGAGATTCCCGAATTTTAGTCACCACAGCCAACAGCGCCTTTTGTTGGGCAACTTGAATCGGTTCTGGCATGCTCATCGCCTCTAATTGTGCCACACGCGATCGCAGATAGGTTAATTCGGCTTGGAGTGACTCGTAGGTTTTGGTATTGAGAACGATATCTTGATCAGACATGATCAGGTTCCGGGTGCGGGGGTGCGGGGAAGGTGCGGGAGATGGGGGAGATGGGGGATAACTTGTTGAAAAACACCCTTTTATCCAAATTTACCTTGTTCTTTGAGTGCTTGTCGAATTCTTAACTGAGCTTCCTGATCATTAGGATAACGGACAATTGCCTCTCGCCAAACGCTTAGGGCTTCATCCAATTGACCCTTTTGCCTCAACGCATCCCCTAAATACCAATACGCTTGCGGCTTTTTAATGTTAAGACGAATAGATTCACGATATACATCTATAGCGGCTTCCCAGTTTTCTTGAATCATCAAGCTATTGGCTAGATTTAAATGTAAAATAGCTTTTTCCGGATGCTGCTGGCTCAACGTCTGATACGACTCAATTAGAGTCTCTAATCGATTAATTTTTGATAGCATTAAACCGACGCTAAAAGGAATTTCTGTGTTCTGAGGATGGCGCTGGATCAACTGCTGAACCACCGACATTGCTTCCTCTAGTTTACCTTGTGCAATCAAGGCTTGGGCTAACTTGACATACCCATCCACAGTTTTCGGCGATCGCCGGATTAGATCCCGGAATACAGCTACCGCTTCATCCCATTTATTTTGTGCCAGGAGTGTATTACCCAGCAGTAAGCGCACCATATCATTACTGCGTTGTTTCTGGATAACTTGACGAAACATCGTTTCCGCTTCGGGGTAATCCTGTTGCTGATAAAAGGCGATACCCTTTTGAAACAACGACGCGATCGCGATCGTCTTACCAATCAAAAAAATAACAGTTATTAAACCGACAATAACGACTGTAGCCGCTATCCAACTTAAATTAAACACAGATTACACAGATTGATTGAATGACACAAGCACAAAACTTACTCTTGCTTAACACAGATTACACAGATTGTAATCAAACCGACAGAAAACTTCTTGACATTAAGGTTTAAATGCCGAACAGCTTAACTAACCTCCCACCTCCCCACCCCAACCTCTCCCCTAAATCCGTGTAATCAGTGCGACTAACCTCCCACCTCCCCACCCCAATCTCCCCAATAAATCCGTGTAATCAGTGTTTCAGGCTAACAAACAAGCGGCGGGAAACATCAGATATTCCAAAAAGAAGAGCTTCCAGATAAACTGATAGAAACTGGCGATCGCGACTTTATCCTGCAAATCTACATTCTGACTACGCCACCAAACCAAAACTAAAGCCGCCAAGTGTGTTATCCCCAAAACAAGCGGGTTAACCACGTCAAACAGTAGCACTCCACCGAGAATCATACCCAAATAGCAGAGGGTAATAATCCATCGGGTGATATTAAACACTGCTGGCTTACCCAGTCGAATCGTGAACGTGGTGATATTGTATAACTTATCTCCATCAATATCTGGGACATCCTTAAAAATCGCGATCGCGACGGTAAACACCAAAACAAATAACGTCAATCCCCACACCGCATGCGTTGGCGTCATCGCTTCACCCTGTTGCCACACCCAGCTAAAATGCAAGAATAGTCCTAAATTGACCACAGCACCTCGCACTGAGAAGATACAAAGTGCAGCCCAAAAGGGAAACCGCTTCAACCGAATCGGTGGCAAGGAATACGCCGTACCAATGGCTAAACTGACGCTAACCATGAGAAATAACCATCCTCCCAGTATCCGGGCTAACAGCAGCGCACAGAGTCCAGTTACAGCAATAATCAGTTTAGCTTGTCTTCTGGAAAACTCCCCCGCCGCGATGGGAAGATGAGGCTTATTAATCTGGTCAATTTCCACATCTTCGAGTTGATTGAGTCCCACAATGTAGATATTACCGCAACAGCAGCATATCCAAGTACCCAACAGTTGAGTTAAATTTGAGAGTGCGATCGCACCGTCGGTAATCGCTAAGGCAATCACATACAATGCCAATACACTTAGGGTAGTACCGATGATCGTATGAGGGCGAGAAAACTTCCACAAGGCATAAAACCAGTCTGTGGGTTGCTTAAGCGGGTTGAGAGGGGCAGAAGTCAAGGTTGATGGAGAAATTTGGCTCATTCTGGAGTGTAATAGACTTTCCCATTCGATTTTACTCTCTTGAGGGACATCGAAACATCAATCCCCACTCGTTTACTCTTTTCTTGACGGTGAAATTCACCAAACAAAGAACGAATGACGTAGCTTGGTTCTGGCGACAGCGAGTATAACAAATGAAAAATGACGTAAACAAATAACAAAAGGCAAGTATGGCACGAGGCGATCTAATTTACGCTTATCGAGAATTGTTCAACCGACAAGGCGTCTACAAACATTATGGGATTGACTGTGGCGACGGTACGGTTATCCACTACCGCAAACCCAGTGAAACCATTGAACGCACCTCTTTACCGTCATTTGCTAGAGGTGGAAAAATATATGTCAAGGAGTATCCCACTCATTTTATACCTGATGTAGTCGTTCGCCGTGCGGAGAGTCGTTTAGGTGAACGAAAATATAACCTGCTATCTAATAACTGCGAACACTTTGCTGTCTGGTGTAAAACTGGCGTGAGTCAAAGTCCGCAAATTCAAAATTTTATTCCGATTATTACTCAGATGAATACTGAGAACTTATACGAACCGATTAAACGAGCGCTGCAAGAGAAAGATCCGGACAAAGCCAATCGGTTATTAACTAAAGCATTAGCTGAAATTAAAGGAGTTTGGAATACTCTACAACCGCAGTACAACCGAGATGTTCGGGAGATAAGCGCTTGGCAGAAAGTTGCCATTCAAGCGCTGAAACAAAATAGGGAAGACTTAGCGCGGGCGGCACTTGTCCGGAAGAAAGACTATGAGAAACGGGCGCAGGAGAATAAAGAAAAGTTAGATCAGCTTGCTCAGATGACGGAAACACTGATCCGCAATCGGCTGAATGTGAAATAGATCGGCTATTTTGTACTTGGGGTGGAAACCCGAGTTTTTGGGTAACAGGGAATAGGGAATAGGGAATAGTCGCTGACTTCAGCCCTCAACTAAAGTTGGGGCTAAAAGCTCAAACCCGTTGAAACGGGTTCAAAGAGTTAATTCATTTCTTTCCAGGCTATGGAAGTCAGTGCCATTTATCTTAAGTTGACACCAATGCGGTAAAATTAGCCCCTACAGAAACGTTTACGCGATCGCACCCGATAGTTCTTGCCAGCGCTGATGCCACAATTGCTGCATCTTTTGTATTATCTCAGGTAAATCCCGAAAGTCCTGACTTTGCTGATTAATTTCTGGGGCTAATCCCTGAAGTCGGCTAAACTCTCGGCAACAGTAGAGTACCCGTTCCCAAGCCCCATACCAATCCCTTCCGGCTTGCTGATGGGCGCGAATGGGTTTCAGGCGTTCTTCCTCGTTTCTCAGGTATTCAGCCTGTTTTGCCCACGCCTGACGCCAAGGTTGCACGGCTTCGGGTTGCTCATGCTGATCATACCAGTCGCGTTCCCTGCGGAAGATTTCGCCTAATTCATCCAACTGGGAACGAGAGGTACAGCGCCCAATCGCCGCTAATCCAGCCTCAATCCAAAGGGGCAAGTTGCGATAACTGACAAAGATAGCACGGGATTCCACCAGCTTGACCCAGATTTGGTGTTGCCAGCATTCGATGCGATCGATTTGTTGGAGGGGAATGTTAAGAAATGTAGCGACTTGGTGGCGTACTTCGTCCAGAGAAAATTGGCGAGGATCAACAACCCCAGCCGTGATTAAGTTCTCAGACATGGTAAATCACTCCTGATTTGGGTATTTGCGGTAGCGTTGGCTTGATTTAGGACAGTTGATGCTGGATTTGTGGCGATCTCGGCTGTTTGGCCCGGAAAAACGCCTAAATCCTCAACCCTAAATCGATTGACCCAAAATCTTAGCCACCCCGCACAAGTTGCCATAAGAAGTCGGAGTGGCTAGAGGAGTGTTAGTATTTCTTCTAGCTTCCAGACTGGTCTGGTCAGTTTGGGGGTTAGCTGCTCAGAGCTGGGCTAACAGCTTTGAGTGGCGCTAAGAGTTTTCGGTTTAATTTGGATTATTTTAGCACATTGAAGGAGTTCTGCTCCAGGGTCAAGGCTTTGTTACAAAAGTTTATTTATACCTTAAACCCTTGACTAAGCTCAAGTAAGAATCGAGCTTACTAGGTAAGTCTTTCAACCCGTTTTAACGGGTTTAAGCTTTTAGCCAGAACTTTAGTTCTAGGCGTAATGCGTGCGTTGGCTGTTACAAACTTATGTTACGTCACGACAATTGAAAAAGGGCGGGTTTGAACTAAGGTTATTCTCAATAGCATAATGGAAGTCCATAAACCCGCCCCTACATGGGTAAACAATTAGGAAAAAGGGCGGGTTTGAACTAAGGTTATTCTCAATAGCATAATGGAAGTCCATA
>NZ_JBKHHI010000156.1:0-13642 GCF_046539235.1 Coleofasciculus sp. | reverse complement strand
TTTGGATTCTTTAATCATGCGAACCGCTTCTTTAATCATCTGGGAAGCATATCCCCATTCATTGTCATACCAACTCATGACTTTAACTAAGTCCCCATCAACGACTTGTGTCATAGTTAAATCAACAATTGAAGCATGAGGATCTTGAACAATATCCGATGAAACAATCGGGTCTTCTGAAACCGCTAAAATGTCTTGATAGCGTTCGCTTCCGGCTTCTTCTTTGAAGATGCTATTAATTTCGTCAACACTAGTTGACTTGTCGGTGACGAAAATAATATCAGAAATGGAACCAACAGGAATTGGTGCCCGTACTGCTACTCCATCAAACTTGTTTTGATATTGGGGAAGAACTTGGGTTGTCGCCACAGCCGCCCCGGTTGTGGTGGGAACTAAATTAGCCGCCGCCGTTCTCCCGCGTCGAAATTTCTTACTCGGTCCATCAACAATTGCTTGGGTAGACGTATAAGCATGAATGGTTGTCATCATGGCTTTTTTAATCCCGATTCGGCGTCCCATGACTTCAACAACGGGAGTAATGCAATTGGTGGTGCAGCTAGCACAGGATACAATCTGATCCGATTCATTTGGCTGATTAACGCCATGTACAATAGTTGTAATTCCCTCGCTTTTAGCAGGCGCAGAAAGAATCACCCGCTTGGCACCCGCTTGGATATGTTTTTCTAAATCAGGTTTTTTCGTAAAGATCCCTGTACATTCCAAGACAAGATCGACGCCTAAATCCCCCCAAGGGAGTTGGGCGGGATCTTTTTCACTTAAGATTTTATAGGATTTACCATCGATAACTATACTATCCTTTGTACTGTCTACATTCTTATTATATTTGCCGTAGACTGTATCATACTTGAGCAAATAGGCAAGATTATCGGGTGGGATTAAATCGTTAATCGCAACGACTTCTAAATCGGGATTGTCAAGGGCAATCTTAAAAACAGCTCGACCAATTCTCCCGAAACCATTAATAGCTATCTTGGTCATGATTAAAACTCCTGTAATTTTCGGTTATGAAGAGAATACGTTTACGTTTACCTGATGTACCAAGGATATTCGGGAGCCTATTTGGTTTGGGTTGAGGTACTTTACCCAACTCCCTTAAGAGAACCTGTTAGGTTTCGCTTACGCTCTACCCAACCGACTTGAACGTGATGTGCTTTTACGCTCCATGCTCCCGACTAGCGCCAGCAACCTGTCACCCTTAACTTTAGATATGTAAAAAGCTAGTTATCCTCTGTCTGTGGGAAGAAATGACCAAGCTATATCCCTCAGACTTTTACCAGATGACACTCTCCGGAAAATTACCCTTATATTCAGAAGGCTCCAGGACAAAAGGCTCCAGGGCTTCAAGGAAAAAGTACCCCAGGGATAAAGAGGGTAACTTCATCGGATTTGGTATCATTCCTTATTTTCGACAGCTGAAGGAAGTGATAATCTAGATAGTGGCTACAATCTCACTTTCTTACCCCAGCGATCTCTCACGCTTGGGTTTTCCTGAGTCAGCCGATTGTTTTCTGTTCACTGTTGTGCCAGAACTACCACAGCTCGAACTAACTGCTCTGGCTCAAGCGGCTTGGGAAGGTGCCGTTGATAGCCACTGTTTAAGGCACGCTGCTGATCCTCTTGTCTGGCATAAGCCGTCAGTGCGATCGCGGGAATTTCTCCCCCTTTTTCAGGTGGTAAAGCACGAATCTGTTGCAGTAGCGTATAACCATCTATATCGGGCATCCCGATATCACAAATTAATACATCCGGTTCAAAGGATGTCAACGTTGCCAGCACTTGAGATGCAGATGTAACGGTCAAGACATCTGCGCCATACTGGGTAAGCAATATTTTTAATAGCTCACAGGCATCAGGTTCATCATCCACCGCGAGGACTCGAATTCCGGTGAGATCCAGTTCCGGTTGGCGCAAGGTTGCTGTCTGCTTGCTCTCCGATTCACCATTCAGCAGTGGCAGTCGCACTGTAAAGGTGGCTCCCAGCCCTTCACCGGGACTATCTACCGTGATCGTGCCGCCGTGAGCCTCAACTAACTGACGGACGATCGCTAACCCTAGCCCTAATCCTCCATACTTGCGAGTAATCGAGGCATCTTCCTGGCGGAATGATTCAAAGATGTAGCCGAGAAAGTTAGGATTGATGCCTTTACCCGTGTCTTTCACCGTAATTTCTGCTTGATTGTCCACTCGTTGGAGCCAGATATCGACTCGTCCCCCATTGGGAGTGAATTTAATCGCGTTTGACAGTAAATTCCAGACAATTTGCTGTAGTCGGGCGGCATCCCCAGACACTTGTCCAATGTTGGGTACTACGCCATGAAGTGAGATAGATTTAGCTACGGCTGTCGCCCGCACCGTATCAATCGCCGCTGCAATCACAGAGGACAAATTGACGGGCGTTATCTCCAGGCTGAGTTTACCCCGCAGAATTTTGGCAATATCCAGCAAATCATCAATCAGTTGAACCTGTAATTTGGCATTCCGTTCAATGATGGCGAGGGCTTCGGCAGTTTTGGCTGCGTCAAATTTACGAATTTGTAACAACTTTGTCCAACCCAGGATAGGATTCAACGGTGTTCGCAACTCGTGGGAAAGGATAGCCAGAAATTCATCTTTGATGCGGTTGGCACGTTCGGCGGCTTCTCGTGCGGCTTGTTCTTGCTCAAACAGTTGTTCTCGTTGGGCTTCGACTTGTTTTTGCTCCGTGATATCACCCACGACTCCAACCAGACGTAGTGGTGTTCCATCCAACGCAACATCGAGTTGTCCATTAAATTCAATCCACCGCCACTGACTATCATGGCGCCGCCGAATGCGACAGATGAAATGAAAGAGATGGTTACCCTGGATTCCCTCAGCTAAAGCCTGTTCAAAAGCCTCGCGATCATCTGGATGAATCACACTTCCCACAAACTGGGCTTGGTTCAGGGTGCCATCTTCGAGAGTGTGACCGAATATTTGGTACATCTGGGGGTTCTCCCAGACGGCATAATCAGTCTGGATATCCCACTCGAACACGCCGAGTTGGGCAGCACTTGTGGCTAGATCAAGGCGCTGTTCTCGTTCGCGCAATGCTTCTTCTGTCTGTTTGCGTTCCGTAATATCGGTATTTGTGCCAAACCAGCAGCAAATGTTTCCGGCTTCGTCTCGAATTGGCAGGGCGCGAGACAAAAACCAGCGATACTGTCCATCTTTACCCCGTAAGGGAAAGGTATCTTCCCACGGTTCGCCTGTTTCATAGCAACGGCTAATTTTCTCCACCACCCCCTCCACATAGTCTGGGTGATGCACCTGCTGCCAGCCCCAGCCTTGCATCTGTGCCAATGTCGTCCCGGTATAATCAAACCAGCGTTGGTTGTACCAGAAGATCCAGCCGTTCTCATCTGCCATCCAAGCCAATTGAGAAATGTTATCTGCCAGAGTGCGGAAGCGTTGTTCACTCTCTTTAAGTGCCTCTTCTGCTTGTTTGCGATCGCTGATATCCTTGAACAGGATGGCGACGTTTCGCTGTTCTGGCTCTCCAACGCGAAATGCATAAACATCAAACCAGCGATTCATCGGTTCAGAGCCATTCTCAAAGCGAACGGGTTCACCGGTTAGAGCCACTTTGCCGTAAATCTCAAACCAATAGTCTTCCAGATTAGGAATCAGTTGACGAGCCGTTTTCCCCTCCGCCTGTTTGAGTCCCGTTTGTTGCTCGAACATGGGATTGACTTCGAGGAAGCGGTAATCAAGTGGTCGATCCTGTTGATCAAACAACATTTTGATCACACAAAAGCCTTCATCGATGGATTCAAACAGCGTGCGATAGCGTTCCTCCGAGCGGCGCAGAGCAACTTCAGCTTGCTTGCGATCGCTAATGTCAGCCAGCGCACCGGGAAAGGTAATCGCATTGCCGTTTGCATCGTATTCTACCCGTCCCCGGGCAATGACCCATCGCTGTTTTCCGTCAGCATCGCGGACGCGGTACTCAGCCCCATAGTCTTCTCCCGTGGCGATCGCCTGTTCAATTTCAGCGGTGACTTGAGGGCGATCTTCAGGCTCAATGGCGTTGAGAAATTGATCGAGTGGCAATCCTGTCGCCGCATGCTGTGAGTCAACACCGAACAGGTGCGCGAAGTTGCGATCAGTCATGACACTATTTTCAGCGATATTCCAGCGCCAAGTGTAGATCGAACCAGCGGCTAAAGCGGCTTCTAGTTGAATATGGGCTTCTTTGAGCGCTGCTTCTGCTTGTTGGCGATCGCTAATATCAATGACTGAACCAATATATCCTTGAAACTCACCATCCTCTCCTAACCAAGGATTGGCGGCATCTATACAATAGCGATAGTTACCGTCTTGGCGACGCAAACGGTATTCCACCCGAAAGGCTTCGTGACGCTCCTTTGCCCTTAAGAAGGTGTCTCGCGTCAGCTTTCGATCCTGGGAATGCACGGCATTGAGCCAACCCAACCCCAGTCCCTCGGCTTCGGTTTGCCCGGTGAAATTGTACCAGCTTTGGCTCAAGTAGGTGCAGTTTCCAGTCGCATCGGTCACCCAAACCATCATGGGTGCGTGATCTGCCATATTCCGGAATCGTGCTTCGCTTTCACGCAACGCGGCTTCTACCCGTTTGCGTTCGGTGATGTCTTCACAAACCGTACTAATGCCAATCACCGAATCACCAACTTTCAACGGTAAAAAATGTTCTAACCAGGTGCGTTTCACCCCCGGTTGCGCCGGGGTTTCGCCCTCAATTTCTACATTAAATAGCGGTTCTCCCGTTTCCAGGATGGGCAACAGAAGCTGTTCGGCAGTATCGGCGAGATCCGGGAGGAGTTCCCGCACAGTACGCCCAATATGGGCTGCAACAGATAATCCGTTTATGTCTGCCAATCGCTGATTGATCCGCACAAAACGGAGTTCCCGATCCAGGACATTCAAGCCAATCGGGGCAGACTGATAGATGGCTTCAATTTCTGCCAATTGCTGCTGAAGTTGAGCCTGAGTGTCTTGCAACTCGGCTTTTGACTGGATGCGATCGCTAATATCAATTCCAGAGGGAATCAGGTACTCCACCTGTCCCGCCTCATCTAACACAGGCACCAGGGCAAAATCAAGGATGATGAATTGGTCTACTCCTAGACGCACCTGCACGTCATAACGCACCGTCTCCCCAGCCGCTGCCCGTTTAATGGCGGCTTTTAACTGACGCTGAACTTGAGCATCATAAGACCACCAGTACGCCTGCTCAAAGGGTTGACCCAACACATCGCTAGGCTGAAGGGATGCTGCTGCTAAAGCCGTCTGGTTAACCTCCATCAATACCCCCTCAGGAGTAATCACGCCGACAAAGCTAAACAGGCTGTCGAGTACCCGCCGCACCTGCTGCTCACTGCGCTTAATCGCTTCAATATCCGTAATCGTGCCAATCCAGCCGATAATGTTTCCCTGAGGATCTCGCGTCGGCAGTCCCCGGCTGATGAACCAATGGTACACGCCATCCCCACGGCGAATGCGGTATTCGATCTCAAAGGATTCGCCATTAGCGACGGATTGACGCCATTGGGCTAGAGTGCGATCGCGATCGTCGGGGTGAACCCTACTGACACCCGACACGCCCATCGATTCCGCTTCACTCAAACCCGTGTACTCATACCAGCGCTGATTCCAGTAATTGATGTTCCCGGTTGCATCAGCTATCCAAACGATTTGGGGCATAGCTTCCGCCAAATCCTGATAGCGCTGTTGGCGTTCCCGTCGCGATTCAGCATTGGCGATCGCACTCCGCATCGCTACGCGCAGATCATGGGGGGTAATCCGCTCTCTCACCAGATAATCCGCTGCGCCATTTTTAAATGACTGCACCGCCATCTCCACATCATCACTGTCAATCACCACAATCGGCGGACAGTGTTCACCCATCTGTTGCTTCAGTTGACCTAGAAACTCGAAGCAACTGGTATGGGGGGAGTGAAGTTCTAGCAGAATGCCGTCAATGGGGTGTGATCGACACAGTGCCAGAGTTGATGTATCGTACCGTTCTGTGAAAACCTGATAAGAAAAGATCGTATCTTGGCATAAGTAATGCTGATAATCGCCATCGTTCTTACCCGAGTCGTCAATCACGAGAACAGTCCGATGATGCTTTGACATACGGAATACCTAATTCGCACAGCTAGCTTAGGGGGAAACAGTCGAAACCGTCTAATATACGGAAATGGCACTGTTGTTATCATAGCGTTGTAATCCTTCCCTTTATAGGGTGGGGTGCGTTCAATGGCTCTGTAGCGGGAGAGGAATTCCCGATGCTGTAAATCCCTCTCCTACAACCTTGCTGCGGGAGCGCTTTCAACCAAAAATTTTTCCAATAAACTTTTGTAACAGTATTTCCCGGATTTACCGATAAATTCGGATCATTATCTTTACAATTTTTGACGTAAATGTAAAGTTTTAATTATATCTATTGAGCATTATGAAAGTTAAGTAACCCAAGGTATATAAAAACGATTTGGCAACATCTCAATGTTGATTTTTGGGAAAAATCTGTGACATTAATCACAGCTAAACCCTGGGTAAATCACAAAATTGTTACGAGTTTATCACACTAAATGCTGAGAACAATCACTATTTTTTATGGATTAAATTACAACAATTTACCGAAAAATGGGAGATGATTTAGATGTAATGTGGTTGATTAGTTAAATTGAGTTGAGAGCAAACGGAGAACTAACAATGAGAGTATTTACCCATTATACAGTCAGCGAAGGAGATATAGAACTTCTGTTAAAAAACACAGATAACAATGAGGACGTATCTTTCGAGGAATGGGATGCAGATGTCTTATCCCAAGACTGGGATGCGGATGCTTTTATCGACGAATGGAATGCAGACTATCCAGTAGATGATAACAATAGGGACATCTGGTTTAATGACTGGAAGGAGTTTGAAACAAACTTAGACGACATGTTAATTCACTGTCGCGAATGGGAACTATAAGCTATCCCTAAGATTCGACAGCCTTCCATTTATTTTTGTCTCTGACTTAATCAATCAACTTGCCCAAGTTATTACGGGCATCATCTTGAACTCAATACCTAAGAAGTGACAGTTTTTTGCCGTTAATTTTTCTCATTTCCATTAATCTCAATACCCTAATCTCGAAAATAAACCTACCTTCATTTTACAGGTTAGGTGAGGGCGGGTTGGGCAAAAATATTAGTTTTATGTGACAGCTTTGATTAAGCGCCTCTCGCCCGCCCCGAAAAGCTCCTAAATACTTGTCGTAGATGGAGGATAGCCATGTAGAGATAAGGACTTGCGTCTGAAAGCCGGGGAGTTACCTCACCATTTTTTAAACAAACGGATATTGGGAGGGAAATCTCCACTCAGACATGGCTAGAGTTGAGTCCCAACCTTATAGGTTTCTCCTTGTACGCTTACCAAATCTCCTGCAACTAATTTACGCCCACGTCGAGTTTCGATGATGCCATTAACGGTCACATCACCGTCTTGAATCATCAGTTTAGCTTCGCCACCTGTGGACGCTACACCTACCCACTTGAGGAACTGATCTAACTTAATGGTTTGGATGGGGCTGGTCATGCCAAAATAGACAAATCACTGATCTGGAGGGTTAGGTGGTTGGAGATTTATCGGTTTCCGCCTCAGATTCTGATTTAACCTGATCGGACTTGACAAAGTTTAGCGCGGCAGAATTTAGGCAGTAACGCTTACCCGTTGGTGCTGGTCCATCATCAAATACATGACCTAAGTGAGCATCACAAGCCGCACAGAGTACCTCAGTGCGGCGCATCCACAAAGTATTATCGGCTTCATATTTGATGCTTTGTTCATCAATTGGCGCCCAAAAACTGGGCCAACCTGTGCCAGAATCATATTTGGTTTTGGATGTGAACAAGTCATTGCCACAACAGACACATTTGTAGACTCCAGGCTGCTTGTTGTCGTGATACTCCCCGGTGAAGGCGCGTTCCGTTCCCTTCTGTCGGGCTACTTTGTATTGTTCCGGGGTAAGCTGTTGTCTCCACTCCGCGTCACTCTTTTGTACTTTCTGAATCATGGTTTCAGCTTCCTTAACTATGCAAACATCAGGTTCTGTTAGGAGGTCGGGGGTAGGGTGTAGAGGGAAAATGG
The DNA here is from genome assembly GCF_046539235.1 of Coleofasciculus sp. Taxonomy (GTDB): domain Bacteria; phylum Cyanobacteriota; class Cyanobacteriia; order Cyanobacteriales; family Coleofasciculaceae; genus Coleofasciculus. Next base: position 5,485 of record NZ_JBKHHI010000156.1, on the reverse strand, counting down.
GGATTCTACCCTCTTGGCGATCCTACCCAATTTAATCCTATCGTTCCTTTCCCACCGTCTCCATCGCCCTTAACAGCAAATATAGCGAAACGTGAGATGGCGGCGTGAAAAAGTGTTGAGTAGACAGAGGATGCGGTTAGGACGGCAAATTATTGCTCGCATAAGCATCCATCTTGTAAGCTGGCGTGCGATCGCTGTAATTCGTCTCGATCCCGGTGATCGACTTGGCTAGCTGCTCAAAGGACTCCGAACGCCAGTTGCGATCGTGGATTGGCTTCCTCTGTTCGCCTCTAAAGTAAGCCTGAGTCCCTAAGACAGCAACGGCGACCCAACCGACGACAAACAATGAAACTAGGATAACCATTGGGCTAATCATAATCGTTCTCCTTTGTTTAGCAACTTTGTAAATTTATGTTATTCACAATGTAACGAATTATTACGAAAAGCATCTGTGACTTGACTCTGGTGCGGTTGTGATGCTAATCACTATCCCCAACCTATTTTTTGATCGCGGTGAATGAATTAACAACAGAAGTCTTAGTTGTCGGCGGTGGTACAGGTGGCACAAGTGCAGCCATCCAAGCGGCACGTCGAGGCGTCAAAACAATTCTAGTCAGCGAGTTTTCCTGGCTAGGAGGAATGCTAACAACAGCCGGTGTCTGTGCGCCCGATGGCAATGAATTAGCCGCGTGGCAAACAGGATTATGGGGTGCATTTTTGCGAGAACTTCAACAGCGACAGCCGGGAGGACTTGATCATGGGTGGGTGAGTTTGTTTACCTACCACCCTAGAATTGGCGCTCAAGTCTTGGCAGATTGGGTGCAAGCATTACCCAACCTCAAGTGGATTTCTGGACAAACACCGTTAGCGGTATTAAAAGCAGGGGATTGTGTCACCGGGGTGCGATTTGCTGATGTTGTGATTCACGCCAAAGTCACCCTAGACGCCACAGAATTGGCAGATGTACTGGAATTAGCCGAGATTCCCTATCGCTGGGGTTGGGAGTTGCGATCGCGCTTTGGTGAACCGAGTGCGCCTATTTCTGGCAATGACTTGACTCAACGCTATCCCGTTCAAGCACCAACCTGGGTGGTTATCCTCAAAGATTTTGGCACCGATACAGCGCCGGAAATTCCGCGCCCACCTCAATACACCTCAGAACATTTTGTTGGGGCGTGGGAGGGTTATGGGGTGGAATCCTTTCTCAATTACGGACGCTTACCTGGGGGACTGTTTATGCTGAACTGGCCCCAATCTGGCAATGATTATGGTCAGGGGGTGGGGCGCTTAGTGGAATCGGATGCATCCCGACAGCAGTTTCTCCAAGAAGCCTGTTGGCACACTCAAGGCTTTGCCAGTTTTATTCAATCTCAACTGGGACGGCGTTATGGTTTAGCCGATGATATGTTCCCAGAGGCGTCTATTGGGGGTGGGGCTTACGCCTTACATCCTTATTATCGAGAAAGTCGGCGTCTGGTGGGGCTGGTGACATTGCGAGAACAAGATATTTTACCGATACCGGGGGGTCAGGTTGCACCTTTGCCTGTCGATGAGTCAAGCGCTTTTGCCGGAATTACTGTGGGAAATTATGCCAATGACCATCATTATCCCGGTTTTACGTTCCCCTTAGCCCCAAAATCCATCCGTTGGGGAGGGCGCTGGACGGGAACACCGTTTACGATTCCTTATGGTTGTCTTGTACCCGTGTCAATGGATGGTTTGTTATTGTGTGATAAAAATATTTCGGTCTCTCACATTGCCAATGGTTCGACGCGGTTGCAGCCTGTGGTGATGAATCTGGGTCAAGCCGCAGGAATGGCGGCGGCGTTGTCTGTGGAACTTGGCTGTCACCCGAGGGAGTTAGCTGTCCGGCGTATTCAAGAGGCATTGTTAGGCGATACTATTGCCCCGGCTGCGGTGATGCCCTTATTTAACAAATCCCTTGATGATCCCGATTGGTTGTACTGGCAACGTTATTACTTGGATCATCCAGACGAGTATCCCAGTTCAGGCATGGTTGAGGGGCAGGGGGAGATGGGGGAGATGAGGGAGATGGGGGAGATGGGGGAGAATTTCCCCAATCACCAATCACTAATCACCAATCGCCAATCATATACCTTAATCTATTTCACTGGCATATTCCAACGTCGTGCTGACCAGGATTACATGATTACCCTGAGCGAACCTGAAAATCTTATGGGTCAAATTTGGATATTGATTACGATACAACCTGAGGTTAATCAGCAACTCCAACATTACCCTCATCAGCAACAGTTAGAAGGATGGGGACGTTTAAATCCGGCGGGAAACTGGTTGCTGGTGAACCGTTTGCACTGATCAGGAATTAATCTGCTCCTGTTGCGCTAAAAAGGGCGGGTTTAGTGAGGTTAGGGGTTGTCTCCAAAATGTTATTGGTAAAACCCGCCCCTACAACCTTTCTCTTGCTCCCAGACGTGCCATGGCATCTGTGTACCTCTGCACCCCAATTCCCCTCACCCAAATTGGGAACAAACGAAAGATAAACAGGCTAGTTTACCATTAAACTTCACACAATCAACAATAACTCTGACGGGAATTTTTCCTGAACCATGAGTAAAGAGTCCGTAACAGGGACTAGAAACCCTGACACGGACATCTGCTATGCGCTTTTACACTTCTGTTACGTTAGTGAGCCTGCTTACGCTCTCATTGGCTGTCCATGCTCATGATATTCGCGATCGCTCGGCCTCACTTTTTCAGTCTACTCCTGCCCACTCGCTATTGTCTTTAGTGAAAACTGGAGACGCCGGTCCTCAAGCTCCTGAGACCAATCGCGGTGGACAACGGCGTTTCTTCACCTCCCAAGATACCCTCGCGCCCCAGATTTGTCACCGGGGTAGTGGACGGCGCGAATTTACTTGGGCATAGGTAGTTAGTGCCATTTGATATAATATATACTTTCCTGGAAGAATTATACCCCCTAGTTGTGACCCACGCAGGGGGTCTTCCAGGTTATGGTATCTCCTGGGTTGTTTATCTTCCGTCGTCTATAATCTAAGGAGAATTTAGACTTAATATTAGGGTGCTTTAAGTAAGCGCATGTTTTGCTTTTTGAGTTGGACTCGCTGGTTTAGGTGAAGCCGTGGGTTCGTCATTACCTTTATTCTGTTGTACCCATGCGATGTGACCGCTCCCTAAAATGACTAATCATCTCGATCTGATCAAGAGCCTTAGCCCCAGCGCCATGGATCAGATTATGATATATCTGGCTTTCAGCGCAATGAGAACCAGTGGACACCGACATGGGGCATTTCTAGATGCGGCGGCAACGGCTGCTAAATGTGCGATTTACACGACCTATTTGGAACAGAGTGAAAATATCCGGATGACCGGACATTTACACCATATTGAGCCAAAGCGGGTCAAGGTTATTGTTGAAGAAGTTCGACAGGCATTAACGGAAGGAAAACTGCTGAAAATGCTGGGATCTCAAGAACCCCGCTATTTGATCCAGTTTCCTTACGTGTGGATGGATCAGTATCCCTGGCAACCGGGGCGATCGCGGATCTCTGGCACTAGCCTGCACAAGGAAGAAAAGCGAATTCTAGAGGAAAAACTGCCTGATCATCTCCCAGATGCCCAGGTGGTAAGTTCCTTACAGTTCATGGAATTGATTGAGTTCCTGCACAGTCGTTCTCAGGAAGATTTACCCCCAGAACGGCGGGCGTCTCTTTCGGAAGCCATGGCGGAACATATAAAGCGACGCTTGTTGTACTCCGGCACAGTAACGCGCATTGATTGTCCCTGGGGTTTACCCTATTATGCTCTGACCAGTGCCTCGTATTCGCCTGTAGATGGCAAAGAACGTACCTACACGATGGTGGAGGATACGGCGCAGTACTTTAGGTTGATGAAAGAGTGGGCAGAACGTCAGGATGGCGTAATGCGGGTATTGGAGGAATTGGATATTCCATCGGAAAATGTTGACCAAGCGATGACAGAACTTGATGAGATTATTCGCGCTTGGGCGGATAAGTATCATCGCGATGATGGTAAACCGATGGTTTTACAAATGGTGTTTGGTCGGCAAATAGAATAGTTATTTGTCATTTGTCATTGATTATTTGTCCTTGGTTATTTAACTGAGGACTTTTCTATGACACAGAATAAAAGGTTGGGAAAACTCTACTATCCAGGTAATCCCATGATACTGTGCCAGATGACGACAAACAGGATAGCCGCGATCGCACCAATTAACGTATTGATAAAATTCACGACTTCGTTAGTCATCCATTCGACCTGAGATTGCCAAGTGGCACCAATTACACTTTCCAGGTTGGTGGCAATAAAGGCAGCTAATACACAAAAAGATACACCTGTCAAGTCTATAAAACCAACGCCCCAACCCAGAAGCGCGATCGCAGCCGAAGCGACAGCCCCCGCCAGAGTTCCTTCTAAGCTAACTGCACCTTCGGTTCCGGGGGATACAGGTTGTAATGTGGTGATTAAAAACGTGCGCTTACCGTAAGCTTTACCCACCTCACTGGCGGTAGTATCAGAAAGCTTAGTGGCAAAACTAGCGACGAACCCCAGTAGGAGAAAACTGAGATCGGGTTCATCCAAGAAAAGAACGCCCACCGCGCAAAGCGTACCTGTTAGGGCGGAACCCCATACATTTTCGGGTCCTCTAGCGCCTGAACGCTTTTCCGCGATCCCCGCCGCTTCTTTTTGTGCCATACCGATACGGGTAACGGCTGAACCGACAAGGAAATAAACCATAACAATCAGATACCCTTGCCAGCCTAACGTCCCCCAGATCACAATCCCCAAAGCCCAGGCGTGGAGAAGTCCCGCGCGGGTGAGGAGTTGCTTGGGGATCACCCAGGCGATCGCTAATAATACTGTATTTAAGAGGACGGCAATAAGCCAAGGGTTGAGAGAATTGAAGGTTGCAAGCATTTACTAAGTGTTGAGTTTGATTGTGTAGGGGCGGGTTTAGGGACTTGGCGCAAGCTATTGATGATAACCTTTGTTCAAAACCCGCCCTGACCGAGTTTTGATTGTGTAGGGGCGGGTTTAGGGATTTGGCGCCAGCTATTGATGATAACCTTTGTTCCAAACCCGCCCTGACCCCACCGAAATCGCGAGGGGCTACGGGTTCAATCGTAGCGTAGCGCAGATAACCCGTAGGGGGATAGCGAGAAATGCCATCGGTCGAGCCCCGAAATATTTCTAACCATTGTCCCTACAGGTGGTATAATCTAGTGATGAAACAAGTTCTAACTATAGTTGTAAAGCTTCAACCTACGCCTGAACAAGCTGCCAAAATCGGGGCAACTCTTCAGGCGTTTGCTGCTGCCTGTAACTATGTTAATGAACACACAGATCCAAAACTGACCAATAAAATAGCTATTCAGTCCTTGACTTATCACACGATTAAAAGTGAGTTTGGTCTTGTGGCGAATATGGCGGTTAGGGCTTGTGCGCGAGTCTCTGCTAACCGGAA
>NZ_JBKHHI010000155.1:0-13705 GCF_046539235.1 Coleofasciculus sp. | reverse complement strand
TACCGGGAACCTTAAGCATTGATGAAGATGCTTGTCCGTCATTCATCGTTCTGATTGACTACAACGAAAGCCACGCTAATCGTGTAACCAATTTAACCGCAGATGCTTGTACTCCTTACCTGACGAGTGACTCTGTATCTTGGCTGGATATTCAGGGGTTAGGTAGTGAAGATATTTTATTAGACTTAGGGAGAATTTTTAGGTTACATCCCTTGCTATTGGAGGATGTGGTTAATGTCCCGCAGCGCCCAAAAGTGGAAGATTACAGCGACCAGTTACTGATTATATCCCAGATGGTCATGCCTAAACCCACAGAAGATGGGTTCTGGATTGAGCAAGTGAGTTTTGTCTTAGGAAAATCCTATTTGCTGACATTTCAGGAGGAACCAGAACGGGATTGTTTTGAACCAGTACGCGCTCGAATTCGGGGACATAAAGGTAAAATACGGCAAGCGGGTGCGGATTATCTGGCGTATGCGCTCTTGGATGCGATCATTGATGGGTTTTTTCCAGTGCTGGAAGACTATGGGGAACGCATTGAGGCTTTAGAGGATGAAGTAATTCTCAACCCTAATCACCAAACCCTGGAGAAAATTTACCAGGTTCGCCGGGAATTACTGGCGTTACGCCGTTCAATTTGGCCCCAACGCAGTGCGATTAATGCATTAATTCGCGACGGTAGCCATTTGATTAGTTCAGATGTTCGCATTTATTTGCGGGACTGTTATGACCACACGATTCAGGTACTTGATATGGTAGAAACCTATCGGGAATTGGCGTCGGGCTTAATGGATGTTTACTTGTCCTCCGTCAGCAATAAAATGAATGAAGTGATGAAAGTTTTAACGGTCATGTCAACGGTTTTCATTCCAATCACCTTTATCGCTGGGGTTTATGGGATGAACTTTGAATATATGCCAGAATTAACCTGGCGTTGGGGATACTTTGTCTGTTGGGGCGTGATGATTGCCATCGCGGCGTCTCTCTGCTTCTTTTTCTGGCGTCGCGGCTGGTTCAAGGATTCTCGCTTTGCCAAGCATGATTAATGTCATGAGTTAACTGTTGCCTAATAACTTTTCACGAGTTGGTTGTCTATTCTGTATGAATCAGGAGTGATAATTTTATGGATTTTGCTACCGAGATTGCCCGAAACATGTTGGTTTTAACAGTTTATTTTATTGTAGTTGCATTAGTTTTTAACCGAGCCTTTCAATCATTAGATAAGCTCGTAAAGTTTGAAACTGATGCCGCTTATCTCAATAAGCAATTATCCGCCAATAATCTACAGAATATTCTTGAGATAAAATTCTCTTTTGCCGATAAATACGAATTGGATGAACTGAAACGTTTATCCATGAGTATTGAAAATAAATCCAAAGATGTTTTCGTAGAAATTGATTGGAAACAGTGTTTTATCAGTGATTTCGATAAGCGCATTCGGCGAGCCATTCGCGTGATTCCCGGCAAAAATGAGGCAGCCTCTCAATCACCGAGTACAATTCTCCCCGGTCAAACCCTAAAAGAAGAGATTAGCGATGAAAAGATCGGTTCTCCTCTTTTTGCCCCGAAAAACCTACAAGCAGCGGCTGACAAAAACGACTATTTTTACTTGCGTTTATTCTTAAAGATATCGGAAGGAAATACAAAAGGACGTTCCTGCAACCTACGCTGTCAGTTCATCACCAAAAATCTGTCCTGGCAAAAAGCACTGATCCTCGCCTTACAACCAAAATAATTACGGTGTTCCGCCCCAATAAATAGCCCAGGGCGATTAAAATAATAACTAAGGAGAGAGTCGGCGCAGGTGGTTGCGGATTCACCCTAGTGGTGAATCTGAGGAAAGTCCGGGCTCCCGAAAGACCAAACTTGCTGGGTAACGCCCAGTGCGGGTGACCGTGAGGATAGTGCCACAGAAACATACCGCCAATTTGTCATCAGTCACCAGTCTTATGTCTAGAACCAAGGACATAAGACAAAGGACATAAGACAAATTGGTAAGGGTGCAAAGGTGCGGTAAGAGCGCACCAGCAGCATCGAGAGGTGCTGGCTCGGTAAACCCCGGTTGGGTGCAAGGTCGTTAGGAACTACGGTTGGTCTTTTACCAGTTCCTGCTTAAAGAGCCGCTAGAGGCGTCTGGTAACAGGCGTCCCAGATAGATAACCACCCTCCTAGTAATATAGGAGAACAGAACCCGGCTTACGTCTGACTCTCTCCCTTCTAGTCATCAGTTTATTGTCGGGGCGGGTTTCACTGATAACGTTTGACAAAAACCCATAACTTAACTAAACCCGCCCTTGATCACAAGTCATCAATGAATTATGACCATTGACCCCAGACGACACAAACAACTGCAAAAATTAGTGCAAAAGCTCGGATTACTGGACAATGCGCCTGTTCAATGGGATAAGCTTGACTTGGCGCTGACTCACCCCAGTATGTCCCGTGATGTGAACTATGATCAGTTGGAGTTTGTCGGGGATGCTGTGGTGCGAATGGCGGCTTCAGAGTTATTATTTGAAACCTATCCCAACGCTTCAGTCGGTGACTTTGCCGCAATTCGTTCCGTGTTGGTGAGCGATCGCGTCTTGGCTCAATTGGCTCAAGAGTATGGACTGGAGCGATACTTGCTCCTGGCTCCCAGCGCGGCGGCTGATCCGAGGGGTGAGATGTCACGGCTGGCTGACGCCTTTGAAGCGATAGTTGGCGCACTCTATCTGAGTACCCACACCTTAGAATTAATTCGTCCTTGGCTTGATCCTCATTTTCAGCGATTGACTGAAGACATTCTTAAAGATCCTGCCCGCCAAAACTATAAAGATGCTCTGCAAGAATGGACTCAAGCTCACTATAAATCTTTACCCCAATATCGCCTTACCGAAACCAATCCCATTGAGGGAGACGAGAATCGTTTTACTGCCCAAGTTTGGTTTCAAGGTCAGCAATTGGGTGAAGGGCAAGGACGCTCTAAAAAAGCGGCAGAACAAGCCGCCGCTAAAGCAGCTTTGGCTAAAGTGATTGGTGATTAGTCATTTGTCCTTCGTCATTTGTCCTTCGTCATTTGTCCTACTCGCTCCCGAAAAGAAGCAAGCTACGTCATAGTGACATCAGGGTGAAAAAAAACGATAATAGTGAAACCCGCCCCTACAGATTCAAAAATTCTATGAAGATCAAAATTGCCGTATTGGGAGCAGGACGCTGGGGTACGCATTTGGTGCGGAATTTCGCGTCACATCCAGATGCCCAACTGGTAGCGGTAGTTGATTCCTCTAAGGAACGCTTAACTCAGCTTAAAGAACGCTTGAACCTGAATCACAATGTAGTTCTAGCAGACAATTGGCAATCGATACAATCCCAGATAGAGTGCGATGCGGTTGTAATCGCAACGCCGGCGGTGACTCATTATTCCCTGATTCAAGACGCCCTACAGCAAGGGTTCCATGTGCTAGCAGAAAAGCCGTTGACCCTCGATGCGGCTGAATGCCAACAGTTGTCTGATTTAGCCCGTCAACAGCAGCGCCAATTGATGGTAGATCACACCTATTTGTTTCATCCGGCTGTTGAGCAGGGTAAAGCGGTGGTGCAATCTGAATGCTTAGGAGAATTGCGCTATGGCTACGCGGCTCGGACGAATCTAGGACCCGTTCGTCAGGATGTAGACGCGCTGTGGGATTTAGCAATTCATGATATCGCAATCTTCAATACCTGGTTAGGTGAGCAACCTGTGCAAGTTCAAGCCACGGGACGGGTGTGGTTACAACGGCAAGAGGGATCTGTCGGGGCGGGTTTAACGGATAATGTAACTAAACCTGCTCTTCTTGAGGAAAAAGATTTAGCCGATTTTGTTTACGTTATTTTGACCTATCCGACTGGTTTTCAGGCATATATTCACTTATGTTGGCTCAACCCAGATAAACAACGGCGTCTGGGGGTAGTGGGGAGTCAAGGAACGTTAATTTTTGATGAGATGCAAAATGATGCGCCCCTAACGCTTCAGCATGGGTATTTTGAGCAAAGTGGAGATGTTTTTACGCCTGCGGGTTTACGGCGGGAAGTCATAGAAATCGAGCGTCGTGAACCGTTGGCGCAAGTGTGCGATCGCTTTTTAGAGAGCATCCGCGATAATCAACCTGTATCAGTATCTTCAGGCTGGGTAGCGGCTCAACTGGTCAACATTCTCAGTTGTCTATCCCAGTCTCTCCAACAAGGAGGAACGCCGATTAAGGTTCCTCAGTTAGCGGAATGACAGATAACTTAAAACCTCTAATAAGACGTCAATTCCCATTTTCCTACCTGATTGAGTCGGTAGCATTCCACGTTCATTGTTGGAAATACTATAGGGAATAAGCTGTTACGCCTTTAAATGCTCACTGTCAAGTTGCTCATCTGTATCCTGTCCCTTTGTTTCGACAAGCGGTAAGCTAATATTCACCGTCGTTCCCTGACCTTCTCCAGCACTAAAAAGGGTAATTGTCCCCCCCATCAATTCGATCAAGTTGCGGGAAATAGCCAGACCGAGACCTGTACCACCGTACTTGCGCGTGGTTGACCCATCTACCATGACAAAGGGACGAAATAGTTTAGACTGTTGCACCGGATCGATGCCAATTCCCGTATCTCTAACTGTTACAACAACTTGTGCAGGAAACAACTCTCCAGTTCCCTGATTTTCAGTAACTTGTCTATTGCTGGGAATCGTGGAGACGCTAGCAACAGATGTAGAATCATCAGCACTCACCAAGGGTTCGGTCTTATCGCTGGCTGTTTCAATCTGTGTACTGACTGTAATGCTGCCCGAATCAGTAAACTTTGCCGAGTTACCAATGACATTAATTAGGACTTGCTTCAGTTTAGCAGGATCAGCAAGAACGGGAAGTTTTTTATGCAAGTCTTTCGTATTGAATTCGAGTCCCTTCGATTTAATAGAGACTGCCTGCAAGTGAATCACTTCATCAATCAGTTGACGCAGATCGATCAGTTCAACTTCAACGGAAAGTTGACCGGACTCAAGTTTTGCCAGGTCTAAAACATCATTAATAATGTTCAACAAATGAATAGCCGCTTCATCGGCTCGTTGTAAAAAGTCAAGTTCTTCGTCGCGGTCATCACAGAAACCATCTTTGACCAGTCGCAGGCAACCAATAATACCATTGAGAGGAGTTCTCAGTTCGTGGGAGGTCGTGGCGAGAAACTCATTCTTCAGTTGGTTGGCGGCTTGGGCTTCTTTCCAGGCGGATTCGAGTTCTTCTGCCCAATGTTTGAGGCGATCAAACATGCCATCCAGGGCTTCGGCTAATTGGTTAATTTCTCGAATTTTGAAGGTATGAGGAATGCGATAATTCGAGTGAAGCTGGGATTCATGCAGGGCGCAATCTCTGAGTTTTTCCAAGGGATGAGCGAGGTCACGGGCAATGTAAATTGTGGCTAAAATACTGGCAGCAATTAAGCCACAGGTGAGGATAAACAGAACTTGGCGGATATCCTGAAGACCGATCAGCGCACTCTCTAAGGGAGTAACAGCGAGAATAATCCATTGCTGGTCAGATTGGTCGCTAATCGGACTTTCAATCGCTGTGTAGCCAGCGACATATTCCTGACCATCCCAGGCAAGATGGATAAAGGACTCACGACCTGCGATCGCGGCTTCGACTAGACTCTCAAGTCTTGCAGAATCGAGTTCTTGGTTGATATTCCCTCCCACTTGCTGGGCGATGGGATGCACCAGAATTTTACCTTCTTGGGTAATCACCACGGGTTCACCAGATAGGGAACCAGGCTTGATAGATTTGGATTGGAGTAAGGTTGAGCGAATGCTCAAAGCATATTGGAGTTGACCCTCAGCGTTATAAACGGGCGCACTCAACAGAATCGGGAGTTTGCTTTTGTCTGAGATGGCTTCAGCTTGGTTTGTCGCAGGGGTTGAGGGTGCTAGCGGAGGTAGCACGGTAACCTCAATTTGAGACGGATCGATAGAGACCTCACCTTGCTGGCTAGACCATTGCGATATCACTTGCTGACTGGCGAGTAAGGGTTGATTACAGGTACTGCTCACGATATCTTGAGTCTGGATATCACTCAACTGCACGCAATTGATCGGGGTTGGGAGTTGTTGAGCCAGTTGGCTAATAAATTGTTGATAGCCTGTCAATGACTGAGATTGAAGGACTATGGCTTGGCTAGCGGTCAGCAGGTTAGCTTGTAACGCTGAGATCGCCTCTTGGATGCTTTCCCCTTTTCTCACAGCACTTTCGGTTAAATTTTGACGTGCTGTGTCGAGAAGCGTTGAGCGTGCTTTTCTGTAGGTCACATAAACTCCCAGAAGCAACACTGGCACGCTGAGTAACAACAGGCGTGACAGCAAAACACGACGAAAGGAGGATTGACCTGGCTTAGCCATAAGATACGCTGGTGTGATTGCAGAAGGACAGGCGGTAGAAAGAGTAATCGTTAATAAAGTTTACGAGTCACCGAGTCTCCCTGAAAACCCCTCATATCTATCCTAGAACGATTCAAAAGCTCTTTCGATTGTTTTGATCGACCCTTCTCAACCACCAACTTTAATTTTGTCCGACTACTTAGACAACTATGCCGGAAACGCCTGCTATCAATCGACCCCATACCACAGTGGTTCTGGCAATGAGTGCCGACGGCAAGATTGCGGACGTGACGCGATCGCCTGCCCGATTCTCATCGCCTGCGGATCAAGCCCATCTGGAAAACCAGGTGGCATTGGCAGATGGGATTTTGTTCGGTGCAGGAACTCTCCGGGCTTATGGTACCACTCGCAGTGTCTCAAATTCCCAGTTACAGCAACAGCGTCAACAACGGGGCTTACCCATCCAACCGGTGCAGATTGTTTGCTCCCGTCTAGCTCAATTCGATCCGCAATTACGCTTTTTTCGCCAAAATGTACCCCGTTGGCTGTTAACGACAGAGGCGGGTGCTCAACCCTGGCGGAACAAGTCGGATTATTTTGAGCAGATTTTGGTGGTGAATGCCTCTAACGATGGGATCAATTGGCATGACGCTTATCAACAGCTCAACCAATTGGGCATTCAACGGCTTGCCGTCTTAGGGGGGGGTGACTTAGTGGCGTCTCTACTTGCGGCTGATTTAATCGATGAACTCTGGTTCACGGTTTGCCCCCTGATTTTAGCGGGTGCAGCCGCCCCAACGCCAGTGGCAGGGACTGGATTTTCACAGCAATTGGCGAAGCGCTTAGAACTGTTGGCGGTTGAGAGGATTGACCAAGAGTTATTTGTACACTATCGGTTGTCGAAGGGATGAGGAGATAGGAGAGATGGTGGGTTGTAGAGACGTTGCATGCAACGTCTCTACTTAAATAAAGGGCAGGTTTTGCCGCCAAGCTAAGGAAAACAATCAATATAGCACTACCGGCATACGTTAGGACATTCCCCTGTTGCCTGTTGCCTGTTGCCTGTTGCCTGTTGCCTTTTCACCCAATTTTATTGTCCTAACCTCAATGCGTAATGCTATATTACTCCCTAAACCCGCCCCGACAAATTTCAAATCAGGTTCCCTCGAAGGTTGTGAAGGGACAAAATCTCTTCCAAGCAATTCATCTCACGCCAATCGGTCAAAATAAACTTGACTATGTTAACTTATGTAAAGAACCCCTCAACCCCTTACCAATGACATAGAGCAAATTGCCAATAAAGATCTTCACCGTTTATCTTAACCAATGCCGACCTAGACCTACTTATAGATTTTCCCAATGGTTCACCAACCGCAGACTGACTATTCCATTAACTGGGTTAACCGGATGGCTGATATTCCCCAAGCCGCTTGGGATGCCCTTGCCCAACCCCTGAAAACACCATTTCTGGAATGGGATTGGTTGAATAATTTAGAAACATCGGGAAGTGCGACATCTAAAACCGGCTGGTTGCCCCATCATCTAACAGTATGGCGAAACCGACAGCTTATTGCGGCTGCGCCCTTCTATATTAAAGGTCATAGCTATGGAGAATTTGTCTTTGACCACCAATGGGCAGATCTATCCCATCGTTTAGGCGTTCGCTACTATCCCAAACTGTTAGGAATGACGCCGTTTACCCCAGCAGGCGGTTACCGATTTTTAATCGCACCTGGAGAAGATGAAGATGAACTGACTGAGATTATGGTGAGTGCCATTGATCACTTTTGCGGGAATAACCGGATTAGTGGCTGTCATTTTCTCTTTGTTGACCCTGAATGGCGACAGGTGATGGAACGCCATGGTTTTACAAGCTGGTTGCATCACAGTTATATTTGGCAGGATAAAGGGTTTAGTAGCTTTGATGATTATCTGAGTATCTTTAACGCCAACCAGCGCCGTAATATTAAGCGGGAACGTAAAGCGGTGACTAAAGCCGGACTGCGTTTGATTCCTTTAGTCGGGGATGATATTCCCAAATCCCTATTTCCCCTGATTTATAACTTCTATAGCAGCACCTGCGATAAATTTTTTTGGGGCAGTAAGTATCTGACGCGCCAGTTTTTTGAACAGTTGTATCCTGACTATCGTCATCGTGTGGTATTGGTGGCGGCTTATCGAGAGGATGATCACCGACATCCAGTGGGGATGTCGTTTTGTATTAATAAGGGTGATCAGTTGTATGGGCGCTATTGGGGCTGTTTTGAGGAATATGATTGCCTGCATTTCGATGCGTGCTATTACACCCCGATAGAATGGGCGATCGCGAATGGGGTTAAGATGTTTGATCCTGGTGCTGGGGGACGCCACAAGAGACGGCGAGGATTTCCCGCTACACCGAATCACAGTCTGCACCGATTTTATAATCAACGCCTGATGCAAATTTTGCGCCACTATATAGGTGAGGTGAATGAAATGGAACAGGAAGAAATCGATGCGATCAATAACGACTTACCGTTTAGCAAACGAGATATTCAATTTTTGGTTCAGGAGTGATTGATTTTCTGGGAATAATGAATTAGGAAAGTTTTTCAGTTGCCTACCTAACTTCAACACAATTGACAGGGGTCTGAATTTTCTTCCCAATTGCCATGAGGCTTCTGCCTCCTGCCCTCTACAGGCTTAAAAGCGTTCAAGCACGATACTATTCAAGAAGGGAAGCATTGAGCCAAAAAAAGATGAACCAAACAGTAGAAAACCTGCGTACTATTGATGACAAACTGTCTAAACGAGAGATTGAACTTGATCCCGGTGGATATTTTATTATCTACCTCGACCGGGATCAGGGGTTAATTTGTGCCAAACATTTCACCAATGTGATTGATGATCGCGGTTTAGCCGTTGACCCAGAAACGGGTAAACCGATTCCCGCACGAGGTAAGGTGGAACGCACGCATACTCAGGTGTTTACAGGCAGAACCGCCAAGGAACTTTGTGTGGTTATTTTTGAGCAAACTCAGCCCTGTCCAGTCACAATGTTGGATCATGGGGCTTATTTAGGACGGGAGTTTATGCGGGCTGAGTATGCTTTAATTACTGGGCAGGAGTATGTTCAAGATTAGTGCCTTACAGGGAACAGGGAACAGTAACAAATGACAAAGGACAAATGACGAACTTAACCAGAGAAGCCCTGATAAAAGAAGTAAGTTGCCATCGGTACGACTGTCGCGACAACCAATAGTACAACAACCCAGATGGTTGAGTTTTTGGTGTCAGTTTCTTCTGCGCTGGTAAATGTGCCTTCAACCTGAACCGTTTCTTCGACAACCGGAGGACCGGGGTCTGGTTGACCTGATAGCACAGCCACTAAGCGATCGCTAGCCTCTAAAAAAGACTTATTGTACTTGTTACCCTCCCGCAAGGGGACTGTCATTGTTTCCGATGCGACACTCTCGGCAATTTCGTCGGGCATAATTGACTTGACGTCTTCCCCAGTGACAATGGCAGTATTATTCGTCAGGGTATCGATAAGCAGTAAGGTTTGATTCCCTTGGGCTTCCGGTGTCGGATACCATTTTTTGAATAGGGCTTTGGCAAAGCTGTCTACGGTTTCACCGTAGTCTAAACGGCGAACCGTCACAAATCTGACTTCCTTGTCGGTTTTCTGGGCTAAGTCTTCCAAGCTTTTGCTCAACTTGCCTTCATTCAGGCGGCTGAGTACGTCGGCTTGATCAATCACCCACGTTGGTTCACCCGCGTTGACATTGGGCATTTGGTAGACGTTTATAGCGTTGGCAGGTGCAGCCACAAATCCGCTAACTAAAACGCCCAGTAATAGCGGTAGTATTAGACGTTTCCGGTTTTTGTATAGTTGATTGAAGATTTGTCTCATTTACTGACTCTTGAGATGACTGTTTTTTTCAAAATACTACACTCTAGTGAACGACCGATATCTAGCTCATGTCTTGACATATAGCCATAGTTATGCAACGTAGATTCCTGATTTCTCCAAGAAGTCAGGGGTTTTGGTCGGTAGACGTAGACGATGATTCGCGCCGATTACTCCTGATATATGGTTAAGCTATAACTAATTTGATGAAGTTTTTTAAAGGTCTTCCCATATTGTGCCATGGGATTACCCCTCCTTGCTTACAATGTTAAGTCAGGTATTTTTGTAAACATTCAGAGTGAGAGGCAACATCTAGATGGCAGATGCAAGAAATATGGAAATGGTAAAACCTTACGGGGGAGACCCTTTTGTAGGTCATTTATCGACTCCAATCAGCGATTCGGCGTTTACCCGGGCATTCATTGGCAACCTGCCCGCTTACCGCAAAGGGCTATCCCCATTCCTACGAGGTTTGGAAATTGGCATGGCTCATGGTTACTTCTTAGTTGGTCCTGAAGTTGTGTTTGGCGCACTGCGGGATTACCCAGAAGCCCGTTATCTCGGCGGCTTAGTCACTGCTTTGGTTATCGTGCTACTGGGAACCGCCGGAATGGCTGCTTGGGGATTAGTGTCGCTCAAAAGCGCCGCCGAAAGCGCTCCGAGTACAGAACGACTCAAGACGTCTGAAGGCTGGAGTGAATTTGCGGGTGGATTCTTTGTTGGAGGTATGGGTGGCGCTTTCGTAGCCTACTTCCTACTAGAGAATTTTGAGACGGTGGATGCCATTTTCCGGGGTTTTGTGAATAACTAACTCCATTGGGTTCACAAATTGAGTAATATTTGTCTTGAACTCTTGTAAATTTAGATAGGACAATTTGACATGACTGGTTCTTATGCAGCTTCGTTCTTGCCTTGGATTCTGATTCCCGTCGTTTGTTGGCTCATGCCTGCTGTGCTGATGGGACTTCTGTTTATCTACATTGAAAGTGACGCCTAAGCAGGTCGTTTTTCAACGTTGAGTTAGATGGGTCCTGTGGGTGTTTCGTTCGCATTGTGAGCAAAACACCCACAGGACAAAGTTACATTAATGGGGAGTTGGGAACCTTATTCATCTCTAGTGCCAGAGACTTCCCCTTCTAACCCCACCATAATACTTATTCAGCAGACCCTACTTATACCCCCTCACGTTCAACAAACTCAGGTAAAAATAATTTTGGGAAGGCTAAAGCAACTTCGATATTATATCCTTAATAAAAATATGTTTTATTATTTTATTTTTGCTGTATTTTCTACTATTTTATCTAATTTAAATTTTACTATTAATATGAATAGAATTGGCTTAAACAATATTGGCAATACCATCCCATAATAGATTGTAGTATACTATTATTGAAAGTCAATCTGCTTTGATTAGAGATTCATCTCACCGTCAAATCGAAGATTACGACGGGAGTAATCTTACCCGATCAACTTAAATTATTACGTAAGTTACACAAGGAGTTTACATGAGCAACACGAGTAACTTTCGTCAAGCCATGCGTAATGCACAGGGTCAAGCCCTAGTCGGACCCAATGTTATAGCCAATGCTCTGCCCTACGTCGGCGGTGGATTGGTTTTAACGGCTGTCGGGACTTATGGTGGTTTGAATGTCCTTACCACCAACCCAGGGTTATTCATGCCTACCTTCTGGGTTGCCCTGATTGCTGAATTAGTCCTATTCTTCGTCGCTCGTGGTGTGGCGGAGAAAGGCAATAACAGTGCAGCATTGCCCCTGTTGGCGACCTATAGCCTGCTCTCAGGCTACACCCTCAGTGGTATCGTCTATGTTGCCCTCGGCACTTCAGGGGTGGGGGTTCCAGGGATTGGAATCGCCGCTCTCGGTTGTGGTGTCACTTTTGTCGCTGCCCGTCAAATTGGCTCGAATCTTTCGGAGCAAGATGGGATGGCGTTAACCCAAACCGTGCAACTGGGTATTATTGCCTTGTTGGTGGTGTTGGTGGGTCAGCTCGTCTTAAGCTTTTTTGGCGTTTATACCCCTAGTTGGCTAGAAATTGGCATCTCTGGCATTGGCGTTTTACTGTTTGTTGGTGCGGCGGTGGTGGATTTCTATATCTTGCCCCGCACCTATCGCAATGATCAGTATCTGCCCGCCGCCCTGTCGATGTATTTGACCTACATCAACCTGTTTATCTTTATTTTGCGGTTGCTGATTGCCTTTAATCGCGACTAATGGACTTACCTTATCCCACGCTTTAATTTAAGGCGTGGGATACCTGTCATTGGTCTGATGTAATTAAGTTTTTTGATTACAATTGATCAAGGGTAGTAAAGTACCAAAATCAAGAAACATGGAAGTTTTAGAGATTAAACGCGAAGTCGAAACCTTGTCGGATCGCCTGGGAAAAACCCAGGACTATCTTTGACGTACCTGCACTGACTGCCAAAATTAAAGACTTAGAGCAACAAGCCGCTCAACCGGATTTTTGGGATGATCAAACCTTCGCTCAGCGAACCCTGCAAAAGCTGAATGACCTGAAATTGAATTTGCAGCAGTACCAGCAGTGGAAAAGTAATCTAGAGGATGCGAAAGCGGTTCTGGAATTGCTGGAATTGGAAACCGATGAAGCACTGCTGCAAGAAGCTCAAACCAATGTAGTCAAGCTGAATCGCGAACTTGACCGTTGGGAATTAGAACAGCTACTATCGGGTCCTTATGACGCCAATGGTGCGGTACTGACGATTAATGCTGGGGCTGGTGGAACGGATGCCCAAGATTGGGCAGAAATGCTGTTGCGGATGTATACCCGTTGGGCAGAAAGCCAAGGGTATAAAGTGCAGTTGGCAGAACTCTCAGAAGGCGATGAAGCGGGAATCAAGTCAGCCACCCTGGAAATTCAGGGACTCCGCGCCTATGGCTATTTGAAAGCTGAGAAAGGAACTCACCGACTGGTGCGAATTTCTCCCTATAACGCCAACGGAAAACGGCAAACCAGTTTTGCTGGGGTTGAGGTTATGCCCATCCTGAACGAGGATGTAGACCTAGATATTCCCGAAACGGATTTAGAGATTACCACCTCTCGTTCTGGGGGTAAGGGCGGTCAAAATGTCAACAAAGTGGAAACCGCCGTTCGGGTGAAGCATATTCCTACAGGACTTGCCGTGCGCTGTACCCAGGAGCGATCGCAACTCCAAAATAAGGAAAAAGCCCTCGCCCTGCTGAAAGCCAAGCTATTGGTGATTGCCCAAGAACAACGCGCTCAGGCAATTGCCGAAATCCGAGGCGATATGGTTGAAGCCGCTTGGGGGAATCAAATTCGCAATTATGTCTTCCATCCTTACCAGTTGGTGAAAGACTTGCGGACGAATGTGGAAACCACAGGGGTTGATGATGTCCTGAATGGGACGCTCGATCCCTTTATTGAAGCCTACCTGCGTCAGGAAA
>NZ_JBKHHI010000154.1:0-13719 GCF_046539235.1 Coleofasciculus sp. | reverse complement strand
CCTTTTTCGCTATTTTTATTACATTAGAAGTATCGAGTTTGAGAATTTTTCGCTATACCTGTCCTAGGCGTGAAAATCACTGCTTTTGAGCCAAGAAGGATTAATGGCAAAGGATAGGATTACTCAACTCTCAGATAGATTTATCATTATAGTCAACTACTAACTCATAAACTTAGATTGTCCTAACCAGTCCCCTTGAGGTAACCCTCCATGTTTGACACAACCCAAATACTGATCGACAACTTTGTGTATCGGATTCGAGAAGGCTACAGCCGAACTTACGGCGGTTGGAAATCTGACTATGCTGACATTATCGGCTGGGCGGGCGGCATGGCATTAGAAAATATTGCCAATAGTGACGCTCTATACCACAATGTTGAACACACCATTTTAGTCACCTTAGTCGGACAGGAAATTCTGCGCGGTAAACATATCCGTGAAGGAGGCATTTCCTGTGAAGACTGGATGCATGCGATTATCTCCTTACTCTGCCATGATATTGGTTACGTCAAAGGAGTCTGTAGACAAGACCGCTTGAGCAAAAACCTCTATGCCACAGGCGTAGATGGCGACAAGGTAAGTTTACCACCAGGGGCGACAGATGCCAGCCTCACCCCCTATCACGTTGATCGCGGTAAGCTGTTTATTGAAGAACGGTTTGGTGGCAATTTACTGATTGATGCTGAAGAAATTAAGCGGAATATTGAACTCACTCGTTTTCCTGTGCCAAGTGATCAAGACCACCTAGACACAAGTAACTGTCCCGGTTTAGTAAGATCCGCCGATTTAATTGGTCAACTCAGTGATCCGCGCTACTTGAAAAAGATTAGTGCCTTGTACTACGAGTTTGAAGAAACGGGTGTGAATAAAGCCTTAGGCTATAGTCATCCAGGGGATTTGCGCCAAAACTATTCCAAGTTTTACTGGAGTGGGGTGTATCCCTACATTAAGGACTCATTGCGCTACTTAGAGTTGACGCTAGAGGGTAAGCAAATTGTGGCAAATCTTTATGCCAATGTGTTTGTGGTTGAACATGAACACCCCTCTCTCCATGCAACCATTAGCGCCGCATAAAAGATGGTGGGGGTACGACATGTCGTGCCCCTACAAATGGTTCAACGGGAAAGCCTGGGTAAGTCTTGATATCCGAGTGTCTCGGTTACATAAAACCAACGATAAGGTTTCAGGTTGTGACAGCAAGCCCTAATTTGCGATCGCTGTTCGAGTCGCATTCAGGTTCTTTTGTTATAGTTGTGGATATTATAAATAAATCTATCTCAAGTTAGATGCATGAACAGCGTCCTGGCTTCCACAACGGATTTATCTCCTATGGACGAGCCGATAGTAAAGTCTTTGCCCTTCAGCTCTACCAGCACCTGACTGAGTATGGCTTAAAAATTTGGTTTGATTTTGAAGATATTCCTCTGGGGGTAGATTTCCAAAACCAAATTGATGATGGGATTGAGAAGGCGGATAACTTCCTATTCATCATTGCCCCCCATTCCATCAACTCCCCCTACTGCCGTAAAGAAATCGAACTGGCAATCAAGTACCACAAGCGGATTATTCCGTTGCTGCATGTCGAACAGATTAGTCGTGATACCTGGCAACAACGGAATCCCCAAGGAACGGATGCTGACTGGGATGCTTACCAAGCAAAGGGACTGCATTCGAGCTTTCCCAATATGCATCCGACAATTGGCAAAATTAATTGGGTGTATTTTCGTGAGGGAATTGACGACTTTGAGCAGTCTTTCTCCGGACTACTAGAACTGTTGGCAAGGCACAAGGATTACGTACATCAGCACACGTATTTCTTGGATAAATCACTAGCCTGGGAAAGGCAGCACAAGAAATCACAACATTTGCTCATTGGCAAGGAACGACAGCAAGCCGAAGCATGGCTTAAGGTGCGCTTTAAAGACGAGCAGCCCCCATGCACTCCAACTGATTTACACTGTGAGTTTATCAGCGAAAGTATCAAAAATGCCTATAACCTGATGAGTCAGGTGTTCCTCTCCTATGCCTACGAAAATGAGGCAGTGATGCGGCAGATTCGCACCAGTCTGTGGCGTGCAGGATTTACGGTTTGGACGAATACCGCTGATATTCAAACAGGAGAAACCTTTGAGGCAGCGATTAAGCAGGGTGTAGCCCAAGCAGATAACTTAGTCTATTTGCTCTCACCTGACTCCCTGAACTCTATCTACTGTCAGCAAGAATTGAACTATGCTTTAGCCCTGAATAAACGGATTATCCCTGTGCTGGTGAGTCCTGTTGAGCCGGAGCAAATCCCGCCAGAATTGCGCTCGTTACATTATATTGATCTGACTGATAATCTACAGGAAGAAGATTACCGTCTTGATGAAAGCCAACTGATCAACATACTGGATCACGAGGCAGTATACTACCACGAGCATAAGATTTTCTTAGCTAAGGCGCTCAAGTGGCAGCAGCAGAACCGCAACCCCAGTATTTTACTGCGGGGGTATAATCTGCGCCGTGCTGAAGCTTGGTTGCAGGTGGCGAAAAAGAGGACTCAACATCAGCCAACAGCTTGGCACGAAGAATTTATCACTGAAAGTCTGCGACAGCCACCCGAATTGTCCCATGATGTGTTTATTTCCTATTCTGATGCTGACTCAGATTTCGTTCGTAAGCTGAATGATGCGTTACAGATGCAGGGTAAAACGACGTGGTTTGACCAGGAAAGTATTCCTACCCAAGCGGACTTGCCCCAGGATAGAGCTTCAGGAAGTGACAGCATTGCCTTGCAGCTAGTCATTGATCAGGGTATTGAACGGGTTAAGGGTATTGAACGAGCTAATACAATTGTCGCGGTGATTTCTCTTCCTTTTGTTAACGATGCTGATGTGGCTAAGGAGTTAGCTTATGCCCAGACGCTGAATAAACGAACGGTTGCCATCTTGCATCAAGAAACAGCCACAGCCGAACTTCCCTTGGCTTTAGAGAACGCCCACTGGATTGATTTCCGTAGACACGGCGGTGAATTTTTACCCAATTTTGGCGAATTAATCCGGACGCTAGATAGTGATCCGGACTATACAAGCACTCACACTCGGTTGCTGGTGAAGGCGATGGAGTGGACACAAAAGGGACAGGATGATAGCTTTTTGCTGCGAGGGAAAGATTTAGTCGCCTCTAAGCAATGGTTACAGGAATCAGCCGACAAGCAACCGAAGCCCACGGCGCTACAACTAGACTACATTAAAGCTAGCCGAGAACTGCCCTATCGCAAAATTAAGCGGCGTTCGGTGGTGTTGACGAGTGCTTTCGTTTCGGTGCTGGTGGTTGTGGCTCGATTTTTTGGGGGGATGGAGTCGGCTGAACTGAGAGTCTATGATCAGTTAATGCGGTTACGTCCCAGTGAACCTCAAGATCAGCGTTTTTTAATCGTCGAGGTGGATGCTGCCAGTAGCGAGGCACTCCGGCAAGACATGATTGAGGGGCGTTATCAGCCGGGAATTGGCACAATTCCAGATAAAGCTCTTGATGAAGTGTTAGCTCGGTTATCGGCACATCAACCCCGACTGATTGGCTTAGATTTTTACCGAGATTTTCAGGCAAAGCCAGAGTTAGCAGAACGTTTTCGGCAAACCCAGAACCTGATTGCGCTTTGTAAAGCGAGTTATCAGGATGAACAGGGTAACCGGAGACAGGGTAATCCTCCGCCCAGTGGGGTTCCGATGGAGCGTATTGGCTTTAATGATGTCTCTGAGGATGGTGAGCTAATGGTGCGCCGTCACTTGCTCTCAATAACACCAGACCCAGAGTTTTGCAACACACCAGAGGCATTTAGCTTGGTTCTAGCTCGTAAGTACCTGGAAGCAGAGGGAATTTCCTATACATCTCGCCGCGATGACGAAGGTGACTATCTGCGAGATATGCAGTTTGGCGATACCGCAATCCCGGAACTTCGGGGCGATGGCAGTCCTTACCAAGACATCTACAAACTGGGGGGCTATCAAACCTTACTCAACTACCGCGCCCACAAAGGTGACCCCAACCAGTTTGCGCCAACGGTTAGCCTCGAAGAGGTCCTCAATGGCAAGGTATCTGCCGCAGATATTCAAGACCGGATTGTGATTATTGGTTACACGGATCTGGCGGATAAAAGTGCTGACCTATGGAATACTCCCTACGGTAATATGCCGGGAGTGATGGTGCAAGCTCAGATGGCAAGTCAAATTATCAGTGCGGTATTAGATGAGCGTCCCTTAATTTGGTGGTTACCATTTTGGGGCGAAACGTTGTGGATTTTTGGCTGGTCTACGGTTGGGGGTTTGGTTATCTGGTTTTGTTCTCGCTCGTTGGCGCGAGGGGCTGCTGGTGCTGTCGGTACAGTGGTCGGTTTGTATGGTGTATGCTACCTCATCCTCGTCAGTCAGAGTGGTTGGGTACCCTTAGTGCCTCCAGCGATCGCCATCGTGGTGACTGGAGGCGGTGTGGGTTATCTGACCTATCGACGGCGACAAGCTTAGACATCAATGTAGAGTTAGGAGTTAATGGAGATGAACTGGTTATCACGCGATCGCAAACCTGTCCTGATTTTGATCCTCAGTACGGTGCTTTCCCTGTCTATGCTACCCTTCGACAGTCCCCCAGCCCAGGCGCAGAGAGGGTTTTTGGATCTTTTTCGCCGGGAGCCTAAACCAGGCCGCCCCTCTGGGCGATCGCGGGGTGGAGCGATTCGGGATGAATTCTGTTTCTCTAGGACTAGCCAGCAGTTAACGGCTCTAGTTTCGGCGGACAATCTGGAGACAACGGTTGCTGAGTATCCGACGTTTTGGTTTTACTTGCCTTGGGAGCGTTCGGAGACGGTTACACAAGCTAGATTCGTGCTATTTGATCAAAATCAACGGCTTGTCCTCGACCAAACGATGGTGTTACCGGATGCGCCGGGGATTGTTAGCGTGAAACTGCCGGAGACTAAACCGCCTTTAGAAGTGGGCAAACGGTACAATTGGTTTTTCCAAGTCCTATGCGATGAGCAGGAACGCTCAAGAAATCTATGGGTTAGTGGTTGGGTGGAACGGGTGGAAGCGAGTTCTGAATTGGTTCGGCAGTTAGAAAGTTTACCTGAATCTGACCAATATACGGCGTATTTAGACCATGGTATTTCTCAGGACGTACTAACTCAGCTAGCTTGGCATCGCTCTGTCCATGCAGAGGCTTGGATGAGTTTGTTGGACTGTTTTGAGCTAGAAGATGTTGCTGATGCACCTGTTACTCAACTTAATCCTTCTACAGAAACAGGCTCGGATTAGTTAACCTGAGTTCGATTTTAGCTGTTCACGATGTCCTAACCTTAGTGGCAACCCCTATAATTTAAGAAGATTTATAAAAAAATAGGGCTTATGACTAAGAGTGACTTAAGGGAAATTGAACTGGCTGTCAGTCAACTTTCAGATGAAGATCTGGTAAAATTTAGGACTTGGTTTGCTGAATTTGATGCAATCAATTGGGATCGGCAATTAGAGACAGATGTTGCGGCAGGTAGGCTCGATGCACTAGCCGACAAAGCCTTACAAGATTTACGAAAAGGAAAATGTACTGATTTGTGAAACACCGCGCCACCCCCGATTTTTGGTATTATTATCGACAGCTACCCGCTGACATCCAAGACCTTGCCGATAGATGTTACAAGCTGCTCAAACAAGATCCTCGATATCCCTCACTACATTTGAAGAAAGTTGGTCGGTTAGAGTCAGTTTAAACTACAGAGCGATTGCAGTCAAACAGAATAATGATCTAGTTTGGTTTTGGATCGGAACACACGCGGAATATGACAAGCTATTAGGCTCAAAATAGCGATCACCGAACCTAAGGCTCATCACTCAAAACCAACTGCCCACTAAGACATAGGCAGCCCAGAAGAGGGGGGCTTGGTAGTTGGCATCTTGCAACATCGCCTGCTGCGCTCGTCGTAGGGCTTCGGCGCGAGACACTCCCGGTTGTCCTAGGTGTTGGTAGAAGGCTTCGGTGAAGGTAACACTGGAGAGATCATCCAAACTCCAGAGAGACGCGATCGCACTCTGTGTTCCCGCCTGAATCGCGGCTCCAGCAATTCCGAGTACGGCTCGATTGCTGCCTGTGGCGGTTCGGCAGGCACTGAGCAGGAGGAGTTCAATCCCTTGGGTTGTGCTGGACTGCTGGCGGCGAAATAGCTCGCTAAATTGGTCTAAGGGAATCTTCCCGTCAGCCGCCAGAATAAAGGTGTCTTCTGGCTTGTCGCCAAATTGACCGTGAGTGGCTAGGTGTACGATGTCGAAATGAGAGCGCTCCAGGCGTTGTTCTAATGCGGTTTTGGTGAAATCTTGGTCTCGGATAAAGGCAACCGGAATGCCTGCGGCTTTGATTTTGTCTAACTCGGGATTGGCATTGACTAACTTAGCGAAGTTACCCACCTGTGGCGGCGGTTCAGTGAGACTGACAGCTAGCACATCCATCTGGTTTCGCTCTAGCCGATGGGAATCGCGCACTTCTAGCCCTAAAACTAGGGCAGTGGCATAGGTTTGAGCCAGATATTTTTCCCCGTCGTAAAGCGCTGCCATGGGAATATTTCGCAGGGGTTCATCCAGGACAAAAATTAGGGTTTTGATCCCATGGCGTTCCAGGTAAGGGCGTGCAGGTTTGACTAACCCGTTGTAGAGGGTTTGCCCATCCTCTTTGATAGCTGGGTGGGTGAAAGGATCTTGGAGATTGCTGCGGAATCGTTTTACAGTGTCTTCCACGTCTTGGCGGGATACGTCAGGGGAGCGATAATGAATCAGATTGGCTTCGCCCGGTAACTTGAGGATGACTTCGATGCGGTCTTTGAGTACAATCGGGTAGATAATGGCGGCGGTGGGGTCTTTTTCATCGACCACTTGGTCAACTTGTACCGTTGAATCCAAACAGGCGGATTGAAAGAAGTTTTCTAGTTCCGCTACCTGGAGTTCCTCGATCACCTCACGGGCTTGTTTCAGGTTCTCTTGGCTAGGTTCGCTGGTTCCTTGAGGGGATAGGAGTAAGTCTACGAGTTCCCGATAGACGGGTTCAACTTCGTCTCGGAACGTAAATTTGATATCGGGGTTGGCGGCAACTAAGTCTCCTCTCAGGAGTTTCAGGGTTTTATAGGCGCTGGTGTAGGCGTTGGTGGCGGCTTGGTGTTTCTGCTGGGCTTTTAAGAGTCGTCCCAGTTGCCACTGCCATTGATAGGCGACTTCTGGGGGAATTTTGGCTTGTGCCAAGGCTTGTCGGGTGAGGCGTTCGGCTTCCTGCCATTGTTGGGCTGTTTCGTAGAGGTGTCCCAGGTAGCCGAGGGCATAGGATTCGGCTACGGTGTCGTTGATGCGTTGTGCCTGCTGTTGGGCGTAGGCGAGAATCTGGGCAATTTCTTGGGCAGATAGGGTGGGGTTCAGTTGAGTTTGATGGTGGGTGAGGGTTTGGGCAAAGTGGATTTGGGCATAGATGGCGGGGCGAGTGGTGGGTAGGTGCTGGGCGAGTTCCTGGAGTTGGGGGATTAAGGTAGTGGCGGGTTGCCTTTGGTTGGTTTCTAGGAGTAGGTCAAGTTGATTGACAGATGCGTAAAATTGTGCATTAAGGGAAATCGCGCTGGCGGCGGCTTGTTGATAGTAGTCGATGGCTTGCTCATTCTGTCCTTGGGAACGAGCGGTGTTGCCTAAGCCGAGTAAGGCGGCGCTGATGTCGGCAGGGGAGTTGAGGGTGCGGGCGATATCCAGGCTTTTCTGGAGTGTTTCTTGGGCGGCTTGGGGATGTCCGAGGGAGCGGTGTAGGTTGCCTAAGTTGGCGTAAGTGGCGGCTTTGAGGGGATTGTCGGGTTGGGTTGGTAAGGTGGTTTGTGCGAGTTGCTCTAGGGTGTTGCGGGCGCGACGGTATAGCCCTAAGGCTTGCAGGGCGAGGGCTTGGTTAATTTGGCTGCGAATGATGCCCGGTTCGTCGGGGATTTGGCTGTAGAGTTGGCTGGCATGCTGCCAGGTTTTTAGGGCGGTTTCGGGTTGTCCTTGAGCGAGTTGCAGAGTGCCTTGGGTGTTGAGGGCTTGTGCCTGAACTCGGAGACGTTCTGGGGTATTGGGGGGGATGGTGTCTAGGAGGGTGAAGCTTTGAGCAATGGCGTGATTGGCTTGATCCGATTGTGCCAATTCCTGATGGGCGAGTGCCAGGTTGCTTAATGTCATTGCCTGGTTGAGGGGTTCTCCTTGTGTTTGGTAGGCATTAGCGGCTTTTTGCCAAGCGTTTAGGGCGGCGGCAAATTGTCCGGCTTGATAGTAGGTTTTGCCTTGTTGGAAGAGGGTGAGGGGAGTTTGACTCCCCTCTCCTTGTAGGAGAGGGGCTGGGGGAGAGGTTACATGAGTCGTATTTGATGTCAGGTTGTCTGCCTGGGGGACAATGGCAGTAGCGGGCGTCCAGTCTAGGTAGAGTTTCAGCAGGGTGAGGCTGAGACCAATGCCAACGTAGCACAGGAGTTTGTGCAGTTTTGGGCGGCGGGTTGGTTGGGATTTGGACATTTTTTAAGTAGGGCGGCTGTCGGGAGTATTGTGGTGGGGGTAGGTATTAGGTATTAGGTATTAGGTATTAGTTTTTGGGTTTTCCTATGAATCCTTCACGCATCATGGCATGACCTAATCAGGAAAAATGTACTATTGCTTCCCCTAGAAGGGCGGGTTTATTTAAGTTATAGCAACCGCCATAGCGGTTAGGACACATCATTTATGTAGAGACGTTGCATGCAACGTCTCTACAATGGTGCTTCCCCAGCTTCCCCGGCTCCCCCGGCTAAATTAGCGCCCTTCCTGACAGGATGGGTGGGGTTGCCATACTCCCTGGGAATTGGTGGTTGGTACATTGGCGACGAGGGTAATGTTACCTTGTTCGTCAATAATCCAGCCTTGGGCTTCTACGATGGGTTTGGGGGAAGCGGGGGGAGTTGGGGTTGGGGTTGGCTGGGTGGTGGTGCTGTTGATGGGTGTGCCTAAGTCGGCTAGCGGTTGTTCTGGGGTGAGAATATCGGTGGGGCTAGGGGGGAGTCCGTCGCGTCCAGTTACAGTAAATTCATTATTTCCGCTTCCGGTTGGGGAGCAGGTTTGGTCGAGTTGGGGGGCGGCGGTGTCGGTGGGGAGTTCGATTAATCCTTGGCTGGGGTCAATCACCAGGGAATTGATGGTGATTTGACCTGGGGCACCAAACTCAGAACTGGCATCAATATCATTGGTGCGGTTACCGTCTATAGCTTTCCGTTCTTCGATGCCGTAAATACCAAGGGGGGCAGTAATGGTGATGTTGCCGCCAGTACCCTGGTCGGCTTTAGCAATGATGTCGCTACCGTTTCTGTTGGATGGTCGGGCAAAGAGAAAGCCACGGTTGGTGGTTAGGTTAATTGTGATGTTACCGCCATCGGCATCGCCAAAGGCTTCGGCGGAGATGAGGCTTTCATTCTCTAGGCGCAACCAATCTGTGAGATTCAGGGTAATGTTGGCACCTTGTCCATTTCCCCTGGTTTCTGCCGTGATTTCTCCATTGTTTAGGAAGAGAGTCTCGGCGTTAATCATGACATTGCCAGCGTTACCTTTATCGCCAGTTGCCTGTGCTGATATACGGCTGTTGTTGAGGGTAACTGAAGCAGCAGGATTTTCCTCGTCGTTGATGCTGACACTACCTGCTTGACCTGTTTGAGTAGAGGCAGAAATGCTGCTGTTATTACTAAGGTTTAGACTATTTAAGTTTCGCAGGGTTATATTAGCTGGGTTGCCAGTGCCTCCAGCATCAGTTTCGGCGGTGATTTCACCATTATTTAGAGTAACGGTGCTAGCCGTGATATCGACATCACCGGCTGTGCCAGAACCATTTTTACTACTAGCGGCAACTTGCGCTCCTTGCTCGATAGATAACTGTTGAGTATTAATCGTGACACCGCCTGCGTTACCATCATCAGTAGCTTCTGTAAGAATACCACCTCGCCCTTTATTTTCCCCCTCGGTTAAAGTACCATTAATTTCTACTGACTCGGAAGCATTTACAATTACATTTCCTGCTCTACCTGTACCGCTAGTTGTTGCATTAAGTTGGGAATTAGTGAGCGAAAGAGAGCCAGTCTTGATCTCAATATCTCCACCTTGAGCTGAGTCAACAGTGAAAGTAGAAAGGCTGCTGTTGTTTTCAATCGAAGTGTTGTCAGTGGCTCTTAGCAGGATATGTCCTGCCTCCTTAGCGCCATTAATAACTGCATTTGTAGTTGTTAGTTTACTGTTATCAATCGCGATCGCTTGAGGACGGATACCTGTATCATTGTAATAATCTAGATTGGAACTAGACCCAACAAAAACACGCCCAAAATATCCATCTGCCGAGATTGTACTATTGTCTATCGAGAGTTCATCGCTGGCATTGATCAATATATCACCAGCATAGGCAGAACCCTTATTTTTGGCACTTACTGTCGCCTGATCTAGAGAAATAGACCCTTGCGTAGCCTCAATTTTGACCTCACCAAATCCAGAGCCATTGTTCTGGCTATCACTAGTAACTTGGCTATTCTGAATTGAGAGCTGATTTGTAGCACTTAAGGTAATATAACCAGGGGCAGACTCAGTACTGTCGCTGTCAGCTTTCACCATGGCATTATTACGCATCTCAATGGTTCCGGCTTCCACTGTAATAGTGCCAGCAGCATCCTCAGCATCGCCTGAGTTGACAGCACTAGAAATTGTACTGTTATCTAGAAGTACCTGATCTCCCTTAATCTGAATATTGCCTGCTTGTCCTTTACTGCTGGTATTACTGCTAATTTGACTAGAATTATTGAACGTGACTAAATTAGGGCTATCGATTATGACATTCCCAGCGGAACCGCTGCCTTGGGTGTCACCATTAATCCGACTATGGTTGAATGTGAGATTTCCTGTACTGGTAACAGTGACATCCCCCGAAGAGCCTTTCTTACCAACTGGAAATTCAATTGATTGATTTTTATCTGGCTGTGACATAAAAGTCCTCCCAGTAGTAGTAATGTTTGTATGGGTAAGGGATAAATCTCCAAAACCTGTTACCTTAACATTGCCACCGTCTGCACTAGAAGAAGTGTTTATCTGTAGATTGCTTACATTGTTTTGAGCTTCTATAGTAACGTCCCCACCATTCTTCGCGGATTTTAATTCTTGTGCAGAGAAAGAAAAGGAATCAATAAATAAACGGTCACCTCCTAGAATATCCCCCTCTTTTGCACTGAGATGAATTGAACCTCCACCTCCACTATCCCCTTTTTCTGAGTACGAAAATGACCCAAATGAGCGTGTTCCAACAATTTGAATGTTGCCATTAGTAGCGAAGAGAGTGATGTTTCCCCCATTCCCACTATTGCCTGACTGTGAGTATGAGTACGAGAACAAAAAATTCTCAATAGTAATGTCATTAGTAGCAGAGAGGGTGATGTTTCCCCCATTCCCACTATTGCCTGACAAGGAGGACGAGTCTGAGAAAAAAGTGCCTGTAGTAGTAATGTTGCCATTGGTAGCAGAGAGAGTGATGGCTCCCCCATTCCCACTACCATTCCCACTATGGTCTGACCATGAGTTCGAGTACGAGTACAAAGTACCTGTAGTAGTAATATTGCCATTGGTAGTAGAGAGAGTAATGTCTCCCCCATCTCCACTATCATTCCCACTATTGTATGACGACGAGTATGAGTTCAAATTGCCTGTAGTGATCTCCCCACGAGCATCAATTGTTATGGAACCACCATCCCCGTTAAAATTGTTCGTATCAATGGTGCTAACTCTAATATTTCCACCTGCCAACGCATAATTAGGCTGATACTGGTTAGTTAAAAATACCGTTCCTCCATTATTGGTAACCTTGCCTCCAATCGTGATATCCGCGCTTGTCCCAGTTCCGTTAATACCTGGAGGATTATTAACGTTAACGTTATCAGGATTTCCAGGAGTACCAACCGCAGTCGTTCCCGCCCGAATATCCAGCGTCGGTTCTGTCTTACCGTCAATTTTCACAGTTGTCCCATCAGAGAGAGTAACCGTCTCCTGAATTCCATTCTCAGCGTCCGCGCCAGTAATCTTGATACCACCTTCAACCGTGACGCTACCCCCCGCGAAAATATGTAAGGAAGCCCCCTCATAACTATCAAAACTGACATCCCCACTCGCCCGAATCACCGGATCATTAGGGCTTGACAAACTCCCAAAACTACTATCCAACTGCTCAATCCGAAAACTCCCCCCACTCCAATAATGAGCATCGCCACCTACAGAATTAGCGGAACGCAGCACCATATTCCCACCGGAAAACAACCCACTATCGGGATGATTCAAGGCAAAAATATCAACTGTCTCATTCCCCTGCACCACCAATTCACCACCCGCCTCAGCAATGAACGGATTACTCACACTATCTCGAATCTCTACTGTATCCGTCGCCAACAGGGTTAAATCCCTCCCCGCTTGTAGCTGACCCGACAACCTGAGACGATTCCCGACTAAAGTAAGATCTTGCCCTACCCCTAAATTCCCCTGATTCACAATCTCAGCTTGAGGCTGACTCGCTCCATACTGCAACCCTGGAGTAACATTCATCGTCAACAACGGCGGCGCTTCGGGATTCGTCGCACTAAAACTACTCCCATCCGAGAAATTAAACCCATTTCCCGTCGAAGCCACAAAGGAACCCGCCACATCCAGCCGCGCATTCGGTCCAAACACAATCCCATTGGGATTCACTAAAAATAAATTCGCATTTCCCAATACCCCCAACGTCCCCAAAATAGTCGAACCATTCCCCCCAGTCACCCGACTCAGGATATTCTCAATCCCCCCAGGATTGGCAAAATAAACCTGTTGTCCGTCTAATACATTAAACTCAGTAAAGCTGTGGAACAAATTGACCCCTCGCGCTGCTCCACCCTCAATCCGATCAATCTCTACACCTTCGATAAAGCGAGACCCTTCACTCCCCAAGGTAGCATCCGGGATAATCTGAGCCGACACTGGGTTAAACCAGATACCAACGCCCAGCTTAATCACTAACCCACTGACCAGACAAAACCGCATACTCATCATAGTTAAACTCATCAGAGCCATAAATTGATTGATTCATTAGCCGCCGTATGTAGCGATAGAACTGGAGAATGAAGCAATTGAGGCATTTCTGCTTCAACCCAATATGGCACTCCTGATAAGTTTGAACTCGTCTACGTTAACGCCGTGAAAGTCTCTAAACCATCAGACTATAAACATCTAATAGCGATCTATGCACCCGTTGTTCTTAATTGTTCCTTCTCGCTGTCCCCAAGCAGCTAACTTGGGTTTGAAGTTTTCCTCGCTTTCAATTATTATAATCATCCTTTTCCAGATATAGGGATATTCCCGATTTCCATGGGTAGAGACGCGCCATGGCGCGTCTCTACATCAATGATCTGTCCTAACCGCCAAGGCGGTTGCTATACCCTGGAACCATGACACCGTACCCAGGAACCATACTGGGGCGCAAGCCTTGCATACTGGGGCGCACGTCGGTCATCCGTGTCAACTTAAGCTCAACCCCTCACCCCCAGCCCCTCTCCCACGCCGGGGAGAGGGGAGCAAGAGCATCCGATCCCCCTTCTCCCATGCAACAAAAGCGAAGCATCCTCTGTCCTCCCCCGTGCAAAAAACGCGAAGCAACATCTGGCTTCCCCCGTGCAACAGAAGC
>NZ_JBKHHI010000153.1:0-13745 GCF_046539235.1 Coleofasciculus sp. | reverse complement strand
GAATCGTGCAAACGGCTACAACCTCACTAGGATTAAAAGATCCTAGCATCATGAGGACTTACAATCAGAACGCCGCCAATCATCGCATCTGGGCGACGGTTGAGGGATATCGAGCCAGCGATCGCGCCCCGGTGTCAGGTCGATTTCTGGTGGTTGGGGAAGATTCCGGGTTCATCCTAACTGATGGAACAAAAGTCCATCATGTCGGAAAATCCCTGATTACCTCATCCTTAAAACTGGAAGTCGGCAAACCCGTCACAGTTACCACTCAACAACTCACCTTTGACGATGAAGAAGTCAACCCCAAACTCAAAACCGTTACGGGCGAAGCTTATTTAAATGGTTCCCTGGACATTGATATGCCAGAAGCGATGCAGGTGGACACAGCAGCGGGAGAAATCCTCACTATTTCCGGTTCTAAAGTCACGCTGAACTATTGCCCTGTATCCCTTGCTATGCAAGCGTTAGAGAACCAATGGGCGATTGGAGCGCTGGAGGTCAAGACCTATGAATAAGTGGCTAATCATTGCCCTCGTCGGGCTGTTACTGTTCACCAACGGGAACAAAGTCTCTAGAAAAATAGAACCCGCGATCGCGGGTAATGAGGCTAAGTCTCTAGAAAAATCCGAGCCTGCGATACGTTCTGTAGGAACAGGCTCCGCCAACGCAGATGATACTAAGTCAGGAGAAAAATCTGAACCCACCCCAGCGCGAACTCGAACCCGTCACACGGTAACGGCGACGGTTGCCAAACTGGAGAACATCCAAGTCAAAGAAGGCGATAGAGTTAAAATCGGTCAAACCTTGGTGGACAACCCAGAGGAACGGAAATTTCTAGAGACTAAGAGAAGGGAGTTAGAGTTAGCGATCGCAACCAACCAACCTGTCCCAGTTCCACCCTCACCACCCATAGCCGATTACTCAGCCGAAGTCGCGGCGGTTGAATCTGCACGGGCGATGTTAGCCGCGCTGCATCAAACCCCATTACCTGAATATCGGTTTACCACTACTGAACTAATCCAAGTGATGGATAAAGCAGTGATCGAGAAAAGACAGGCTCTGGTGCTGGAGCGCGTAAGGTCTGAGCAAGTGCTGAATCAGGCGATCGCAAACTTACAAACCGCTAAATCAGATTACCAGCAGCGACTGAGTGACTATCAGTCCAAAGTGATGGAAACTCAACGGGAGAACCAAGAACGAGAACTCAAACAGGCTAAATTCAGACGTGATTTAGCTGAACTTCAGCTGAACTTCAGCAACACGGGAGCTACACTAAGCCCTTATTCAGGCAGAGTACGACAAGTGAAAGTCCTGGGGCAATCAGAATCTGGGTTAAAAGTCGAAATCGTTCTATTAGTGAGTGAACGATGAAACCCACACCCTGAGCATCTGCACAAGCCCTGAGCAAGACCTGCATAAGCACTGCACAAGCCCTAAACAAGCCCTATTTTAGAAGAGGTGCTGACCATGAAACGAATTATCGGAGCGATTACCTTAATAATTGGAGTGGGAGCGATCGCGATCGGTGTTAACTCCCAGAAACTCCCTAGAAAAACTCCCCCAAACTCCCTTTACTGTCGTTTAACTCCCGGCAGCGTGTACGACGGTGACACCTTCCGGGCCACCTGCGAAGGTGAAACAGAGGAACTCAAAGTTAGGCTATGTGGGATTGATGCACCAGAGAAAGACCAGGCGCTGGGAATTGAATCACGCGATACCCTAAGAGAATTAATGGGGATTAGCCGGGAGCTTTTCCTAGTGGTAGTGGATCGCGACAGATACGGGCGCCAAGTGGCAGAAGCCTTTGTTCCCACAGGCGGAGGTGAAGAAGAAATCTTCATCAACGCAGAGATGATCCGACGCGGCATGGCTTGGCACTATGAGCGCTATTCCAACAACTGTCCAAACTGGGATGTTTTTGATCAGATGGTCACTGAAGCGAAGGAGAAACGGTTGGGGATTCATGCCAAGTCTGATTCGGTACCGCCTTGGGAATGGAGGAAGCGGTAGCGATCCAAAAAGAGCGCTTTTATGGCAAGCGATCGTTTTTTGGGAGTTATTGAAATGAATGAGCAAAAAACCAGGGTACGTTGGGTTCGAGTTGGAGTAGGTATCGCCAGCGGGATATTATTCATCATGATAATAACCACACTCTATGCCATGACTTTCGGTTCCGAATTACCTGATATTTGGTGCGTCCGTTTTTATCCCGATGGGTCGGAGAAAGTTCTTTATGGGGATGATTGTCAAATCCCCCAGGACAACAACTTTTCGGAAATTTGACCCTTCGACTTACCTCGACTTCGCTCGGTACAAGTCGCTCAGGGTCAACACCGAGCGGAGCCGAGGTGTTGAATCACCATCCCAATCTTAAAGAGATGAGAGCGCCTTGATCGGATGGGGTGCGATTAGCGCGTTTCATGGATGCATTACCTGTCAACAAGAGCAACTGAAGCTGTAAGCAGTTGAGAACCACTATCAATTAATTTTTCCGGTGAAGTAGAAAATCTGGCGGAAAAAATTTTTTTTGACGATTCCAATATATGACGTAGTGGGATAAAAAATTTTCGACGAGTGGGAGCGGATTCCGGCGGAATCACGCCTTATTTCGCCCGACTAGCTTACTAAGAGCAATTCTCAATGATTTGGCATCAAATTCTTACCAAATCCAAGGTAGTAAACGACTACTGTTTTGCTGATAAGCAGCAAAATCAGGATATTTAGCCGTCATAGCCTGCTCTTTCTGGCTTATCCGCTGTAAATACAGCAACGTAATCACCCCAGGTAACAGAAAAGCCCACAACGAGCCAGCCATGACACTGAAGCTTGTGTAACGCATCAAGTCTCCTAAATAATTAACGTGCCGTACCGAACGCCAGATTCCATCTTTAACTAAACCACTTCCCATACTTTTAGCCACCATTTTTTGCACGTCGGCTCCAGTGTTAATCAGACTTCCAAAGATGTATAGCGGCAAGGTAATGGCAATAGTTAAGTAGGTGACAGGATTAGAATTGGTAAAGGCAAAGTAGCCAGGTAATGAATAGAATACACCCACAAATAAAATAACAGTTAGAAATGTTAAAATACCTATTTTTTCGGTAAAAAGCTGCTGACGGCGCTGAGGGAACAGCCATTGTTCTAACAACCACCAAAGACAGTAGCTAATGTGCAGGCAAAGGTAAATAACTTGTCTTTCATCATTTACCCCATAAATCAAAGCTAAAGCGATCAGACAGAAAATCGTAACAATTTTAGCTACATTGATAGCCGTAAGTTGCGTAACCTGAAACCCAGATGATTTTGTTGCTGTTTCCATATCCTTGCTTCACCGTCGGCAAAAATTTTGATTTAGCCCAAGTTTAGCTAAAGTTCAGAAGACAGTACAGTTTGCGCTATGAGCTGCACGTTCCCTATGCGCTCGCGAAGCGTGTGCGAAGCACGTATCGCTCTCCTCCAACACCTTGGGTAAAAAGTGCTGGAACTTTAAGTAGAGGGCTTATCGATAGCTGCAAGCCGCTTGTCAATTCGCTTTCGCGCTTCTTTGAGTAAGTCGGGATTGATGTGGTTAATGTTGGTCATAAAAGCGATCGCGTAATCGTTGGGATCGATTGTGGGTTTGGTCTTGTCTGTTTCCATCTCACCGTTACCGTTATCATCGGCTGCGGTTGACTCCTCGCCCTTAATGGGAGGAACAGACGCTCTATCCTCTCTCATCTCATCCTTTTTACCCTTACCAATATTATCAACCTGCATCGTCGCGGTGGTTCCGTGCTTAGTGGTATAAGTGCGGACTTTTGGCTGTTCTGATTTCTCACTACGGAAATCCGCAGTGAGACTTACACGGATATTCCGCACCGTTTTTTCGTTGACCTTGCAGGCTTGAGCAATTTGATAATTGCTCCACTTTGACCACTCTGGATCGTTAAGCAGCATAGTCACAGCACGACGTTTATCAGCACGAGAGCGAGGCTTGGCTGCTTTGTGTTCAGCGTTTGCCCCAACCGAATAGAGAATAGCATCTCGGCGCGTTCCCTGGTGAATGACTACTGGGATATCCTCAAGTCCAGATTCTTCATGCGCTTTACACCGATGGAACCCGTCAGCAAGCCAATAGTCAGAGCCGTCATAGAACACTATCACCGGATCAAGTTCCGCCCCTTCTTCAATCGCTTCGGAGAGCGTGGCGATATGGTTTAAATCCAACTTCGCGCGAGGCTGCGTTCCTCCATCGCGGCGGATTTCGGCAATACTCAAACCCGTGTACTCACCCGACTCAATCTGGCTACCATTTAAACCATTGGAGGTCTTTTCTCCTTCTTCTACAGGATTATCCGCACGACAAGCGAGGGGTTTGAGGAGCAGTTCCACAAACTTCGGAGGGACAGAATAACCTAAAATTGAACCCGCCACACCAATCTGTTCCGGCAACTGATACCAATCTGGGAAGGACTGGAGACGCGCCATACACTCAATCGACACCGATTTAACCGTGCCTCCCTTGCACTGAACTTCGACAGGCTCAGTTGCCGCGCTAGTCGAAGTGGGCAGCCAAATATCAGCAAACTTGGTGCGATTGGCATTTTTCCCATCGGTGAAATGCGATCGCATGATAGTATTGGCTCCTCGATAACTGGGAACTGCCCGATATCCCCCACGCCCACCGGACCGGTCTATTAGCAGAGGGGTAGGCGGATTGGATTTCAGGAACTCGTCCACGGATTTTTGCTGCCCTTTGAGTAATTGGGATTCTGGCAGCTCGGGGATTAGATCGGCAATCGCGTCATACCAACCCGTGGCAGGTTGTTTGTCAGGCAGAGGTAGGGGGTTTCCTTCAACAGAAGCACGAGCGATAAACCTGATCCGCGCCTGGGGGACGCCATAATCGGACATATCGACAATAGAGGAAGCGACCCGATAACCGAGAGTCGGTAGAATTAATTCTATCTGTTTCCAGCTCTCTGAGTTTTGATAGGCTGGTACATTCTCTAAGAAAAAGTGCTTGGGCTTGAGCTTCCGCACCGCCTGAATTACCGCAGACGCTGCCTCAATATCCGATGGCTGTTCTTTCCCGTTCTTAGCAACACTGAAATTTGCACAGACTGGGGACGCCCAAAGGATATCCGGTTCATGCGGAAATCCGGGAAAGTTATCAGCGGCGCACTCAGAAACAGTACGCCTTAATACCTTACACCGGGGGAAGTTTGCCTCATGGGAAGCCGCGATCGCCCCTGACACGTCGGGTTTGTCTGGGTCATATTCCACCGCTAAAATGGGTTCGATTCCCGCTGCCACCATGCCGCATTCAACCCCACCACCACCTGAGAATAAAATGACCGCTATCGGTTTAGACTCAACTTTGGCGATTAAATCAATGGGTTTTGGAGTTGGTGTCGCCCCTGGCTCCTGTAACCAGACATGAGGCATTCCACCCTGGCTAAGGAACTTCTCTGTTATAATACCAATCTTCCCGGTAGTGGTGGTAGCCAGCATTCCCGGTTGCGCTTGGTCATATAGAGCAATAGAGGCTTGTGAGAACGGTGCGGGT
Organism: Coleofasciculus sp.; assembly: GCF_046539235.1. Taxonomy (GTDB): domain Bacteria; phylum Cyanobacteriota; class Cyanobacteriia; order Cyanobacteriales; family Coleofasciculaceae; genus Coleofasciculus. Next base: position 8,197 of record NZ_JBKHHI010000153.1, on the reverse strand, counting down.
TGAGAGGCTGTTTTAGTCAAAGTGCGTGCCATGTCCTAAAACTCCTCCTCTAAGACTCTTGTACCGTCGAGATAAAGTCCCCAGTTCTGATTAGCCTCGATGAGGCGTTTGGCGATCGCTGGGTAAGGGTGTGATCCATTCATCCATGTCTGTAATTGAGACTGTCGCTGCTGGGGGTTGGTGGGTAAAGTTGCTTTGATCTGCTCTAAGACTTCCTTCATCTGAATGGCTCTCAATTGCCGTTGTGCCTCGTTTCGAGCCTTGTCTAAGGCTTCCTCTGCTTTCCGCTCCCTTTGCTCAATCATTTCAAGCGGATTGAAGTCCCACGGGTCAGGGAGTGTTTCAGATTTTTCGCGATTCTTAACCTCCTCTTTTGGGGTCGCCTCCGATTTTTCTAGTACAGACCGTCCATGTTCGGTCTCTACCACCGGGGGCGGGGTCATCTCCGATTTTTCGCTTAGCTTTATTACACCAGGCGTAATAGAAGCGATCGCGTCCTTGACCTCAGACAATGCTGGCTCTAATGGTTTATCGGAATATCGGGGCGGTAAGTACGTGTGCCGAACCCCTAGGCGTTGCATCCGTTCGGCTTCCTTGGAATACCGCAAGAGTTCACGCTTCACACTCGCCCATATTGGCTGGCAGAGTTTGGGATTGCTGATGATTTTTGCTGCCTCGGTTGCAGCGGCTACCGAGTCATTAGATTTAGCCTTGGCGATTTCTTCCACTGCCCGAACCAAGAATGGGTATGGCTTCCCTGTTTCTGGATCGAGCCACTCGTGAGACGGGCGATCGCTTGTTCCTAATTCTAATCCCGCCTCGAAATCATCCCAGAGCGAACACATTCCCGTCCGTTCTAAATCAGCCATGACTGCTTTAGCATAAGCCGATGGGCATCTTGCTCCATGATTAGCTGCATATTGACGGACAGCATCGTAGAATCCGCGTTTCTTTTCTGCTGGAATTTGGAAGGCGACGGCGGCGGCGGACGTTCGGCGAGCGCTCAGTCGAGCCGCGGAAAATTTTTCCCCGGAATTAACTGATTCTTGAGCAGGTAAGGGGAAATTATTGGTTTGTGGTTGGCAACTTTCCTTGCTGTTTACTTCCGGATCTGATTTGAGTTGTTCAACTTTTGTCTCTCTCTCGCCTTCTGAGAAAGTCTTATTAATCTTATTAAGGGGGGGGGAAACCCGGACGGGTGGGGGCAAGGAGGGGGTTCCCTGGGTGTCTGACGATCCTCTAAGGTGTGTGACGATCCCGTCGGGTGTCTCAGGACACCCAGGAGTTTGTTCAGTACAATCACCCTCGACAGCTTTGGAATACCACAAGCCCAAAGGCTGTACCCTGACATTGACCGTGATGAATTCCATATCGATAAAACCCTTCTGGTCTAACACCTTAAGCGCCCGACTAACGGTTTGCCGATGAACATTTCGCCCTTTGGCGGAGAGGGTTCGGGCAATTTCGGCGGTGTTAATGGCGATACCGTTGTTGTAAGGGTCGAGAGTGCGGATGTAGTAAAGTAAATCCCTCTGGCTGGGTGTGAGTTCTTGGCAAGCTCTCAGCCACTCGGAATGTTGCAAAGGATAAAATTTGCCCCGAATCTTCGTGCTTTGTGTCATAATTGTCCTAATGTTATTGATTAGGTGTCATAAGGCACCGACAAGGTGTATAATGCCTTGTTTGACTTGTCCTCCCCTGTGATGAGGTGGAGGGCTAATTTTTTAAGTGTTGGAAGTAATTTAAAACAATTTGTGCCATCTTGTCGTAAACTTTAATTACAATTGTCAGCGTAAGCAAACATGGAATGGAATCAGTCATTTGACCTAACGCTGAAGACTTATGGGGTAAACGCCAGACAGCTTGCCCAGAAATCTGGAGTGAGCGAAATTACGATTAGTCGATTTCGCAAAGGGCGTCAGCCAATGAATACGGATAATCTAAATGCCCTACTCTCAGCACTTCCCCAAAAAATTCAGAATCACTTTTTTAAGCTGCTGCTGGGGGAGGATGCGTTTGCTCAACCAAAATTGGAAGATCTGATTGAGGACATGGATTCCCAGGAACTGGCGAGATGTTTGCGAATACTCGCTAATCGGGTTGCTGTTACTTCCCTTGAAGGCGTAAAAGAGAAGGCAGTTCTGTAATGCTTCCAGAAGATGGTATGGGAAATTCTCATCAACCAGCGATAGACGATATCCTTGAGCAGGCTTCCCAGCTCTCGCCAGAGGAAAAAGCCCAATTAGTCGAGCGTTTGCTCAAGATTCAGGGATTGTCTGTAGTTTTCGGTAATTCCCAGGTACACGCTGATTTGGTGGTGCAGCTCAATAATGCTCCTGGTGAGTATCTGGCTGAAGTCCTTCGAGCGATCGCATCCCGGATTGACCTGTCAGAAAAGCAATGATAGATGTGTCCATGTCATAATAAAAACCCTGGCTCCATGCCAGGTTGCGCTCCCGCCTCTGTGAACTATTGGCTAGGGAGCGCATAACTTTCTGTTTAGTTACTTCGAGTCAAGTTTTAGCCACTCAAGAGAGCGATATCTGCCCACTATTACTCGATTGTGATCGCTGTGGACGTGGCATCGTGTACTGAGTCTGATTTTTCCTGGCATAAGCTCGATTGTCGCCCGTCATGGTATTTCCTGAGATGCCGCGTAACAAAAGCCTGATCATCCAGATATCGAGCAACCCCCCACTGTTCAGCAGCAGCTTTAAAAGCGGCGGCAACTGCCCTCTGTTCTGGCTCCCCTCGGCTACAATCTTTCCCGGTGTTCGACAGTTCCACAAGGGGGACACTGCCAATGCCTTGGCGCTTGTATCCTCCGATTTCGATTGTGCAGGTGACAATACAGCGCTGTCCATCTGGGCTGTAGGTGAAATCCGAGTAGAAGTCTTGCCAAACACAGACCTGATCCAGCCTTTCCCTGATTTTTTGCCACGGGATATAAAACCAGCGATCGCCTCCCTTCAACGGGCGCTCTTTGTGGTCTTCGGCGTAGATCGAAGGTTCGTGTCATATAGTGCAGCGAGAACTGATGTCACATTTGTCAACCCCTTTTGGGGGGTTTATAAATAAGTAATACAAATCATTCACTTTGCCTAGTTTGTCTCCTTTTAGGCAAAGTATCCTAGAGATAGATACACTCTTTATGAGGATTTGACCCATGCTACTCACCAACGTCCAACTTCCCTTTTCGGCAAAGTTTTTTTCTTCCTCTGCTCCTCCTGCAAAAAAACCATCGGCAAGAGAACGAGAGTATCTACGTCCAAAAGAAGTCGAAGCCATGATTCATGCCGCTAAAAGAGTGGGTCGTCATGGTGTGAGAGATGCTGCCATCATTTTATTAATGTTTCGTCACGGACTTAGAACGGCTGAATTAGTCGCTCTCAAATGGTCACAGGTAGATTTAGTTGGAGGCTACATCGAAATTCATCGGGTCAAACAGGGTCATGACAGTATTCATCCCCTACGTTCTCCTGAACTCAGAGCCTTGCGCCAAATCCAAGGAGATTACCCCGATACCCAGTATGTCTTTGTTTCCGAACGAAAAGCCCCTCTCTCAACCCGTTCAATTCGCCATATCATAAGGAGAACAGGAGAAATAGCCCAAATTCCCTTTCCAGTTCATCCCCATCAATTGCGCCATGCTTGCGGTTACTATTTAGCAGCCCAAGGGCATGATACTAGAGCGATTCAAGACTATTTGGGTCATAAGAACATTCACCACACAGTTCGTTATACGCAGATGTCACCCCAACGGTTTGAGAACTTCTGGAGGGATTAAATCAATATTTAAGCGGCAGAGGGTTGCGTTAACCGAGAAATCCTCTCCTTCATATCCAACTTAAACGTCCCGTAAGGATTAACATGACTGAAAATTAGAGGTGTAATTGCCCGCAAATCATTAGCCGTTAACTTATTATCCCAATGCTTTTGAGCTAACACCGTCTGAATCATCAAAGTATTGACATACACCAAGCAAATCTGCAACAGATGCAAAGATAATACCGATAACTCCTGAGTTTCTAAACGATTCGAGGCAAACTCCCCACCCTTGCCATAAAAGATAAAATCATTAATCCCATTCCATCGTTCCACCACATTCAACCCTTCATTGACTTCTCGGCGTACCTCTTCTTTTTCCAGATATTGACAGAGGAAGATGGTTTTTATGACTCGACCTAATTCTATCAAAGCTAGATAAGTAGGGTGCTTGAAAGAATTCTTACTAAAACGCTTGAGAATGGCTTCGGTTTCTGCCGTTCCTAACCTCAAAGCCGTAGCATATTTCACCATCTGGTCGTACTGTTGGCGTATCAAATCCCAATTGATGGGACGAGTGAGAATGGGCTGTAGATTTGGGTAAGCATCGACCTGTCCACCATAAGGACGATAGAGCTTTTGAACTTTTATCCGCTTCAGTCTAGGCATTAACTGAAATCCCAGTAGGTGAGTAAAAGCAAATGCGACCTCACTTTGCCCGTGACTATCCACATAGTTTTTATTCACCTCCATCTGGGTACAGTGACGCAAGACTCCTTCAATCATGGCGGCTACCTCACTACTCGAACAGGTTTTGAGTTGGGAATAGATGCAGGTAGATTTCTTCTCGACGTGCCAGTAAATCATGACACCACGCCCCCCGTAACGCAGATGATACTGGGTCATGAGATTTTGATCCCAAGCTCCAAAGTGCTTACTATCACTGGCACAGGTCGTTGTTCCTTCTCCCCAAATGTGAGGGAATCGAATGGAGAAGATGGCATTAATGACCTCGGCAATGGCACTGCGGAGTTGGTCTTTATGGATGTAGCGACGGCGTACATAGAGTAAATCTTGATAGTTTTCCCCCTTTATCCCGGTATTAATTCGTTTTAGTCCGGTATTTGTCCCCATACCGTATAAGCACAGTAATAATCGCTTCTGTAGCGTTTCTCGATCTAAAATCTCTCTCGTTCCCATACTTTTGAAGTTACGGGTAAAATTCACTCGTAAATCGGTTTCTTTGAGAATGTCTAATAAACTAGTTTGATGCCATATTTGGTGAATTTCTCCCTTAAGTTGTTTCAAATTTACGGGTTCGGGGGCTGGGTTAAAGGGGCGCAGTCTAATTAAACCTTGATTTTGACCAATAATCCTGACATCTGGGTTCTTGGGCATTCCCCGATCTAATCTTTCTAACCCTGAAGCCATCTTTTGCTGCAAGTCACTAATGAAGGTTTCCACATTTTCTGGAAGGGTTAGGGCTTGATAGTATACTTGACGATATTGTTCAAAATCTGTGGGTAAATCTTCGTCGGGATTACGATAGCGATTTGCTCCCACGACCCAAATTTCTTTACAACATAGTCTTTCTCTGAGGGCTTGTAAAACGCTGATTTCATAGTTGATACGGTTGATGCGTTCCTTTCCATCGGAGTCGGTTTCTAACAGAATCTCTCTCCATCCGCTTTTGATGATTCCTTCAATAGGAATGTCTTCACCCTTGTCATAATATCGTGCTTGGCTATTGGTGTATTTCTTGAGTAACTCTAAGGCTTGAATGACGGGGCGATGAATGTCATTGTTGGAGCGAAATTCTAATACGGATAGCAGTTGGGGAATCATGCGTCGATAATGAGAAGCAAAGGAGGAACGCATGACAGTGTGTACTCTTTGCCGATAAGCTGTCCCTGTGGCTTTATATTCAGCAACTAAGTCTCTAAGCGTTTTCTGAGAGACTACAGGGTAGATGGTGTTTTCAATAATTCCCGAAGGTTCAGCCACTGCGACTTCTGCGATGCGGAATAGGAGATTGGTTTTCCCCGTCACTTGTTTAAAGTCCGATACTAATTCTTTATTGATGCGTCTCTCGGCTCTTGTGCCGATGCGTTGAATAATTTGGATGAGTATATCAATGAGATTATCGGTAATTTCTTGACAGCGTTGGATGCAAAAAGCTGCCATGAGGGTGTAGCGAATGCTCCGAGGATGTTGTCGTAAATGGTAGGGGGTTTCAGTCGCCGCTCGTTGACGGTAGGTTTTCACCAGTTTCGGAGATATTCCTGTAAATAAGTTAGTCGGCAATCCCACAGTGCGAAGACGTTTGAGCTTTCCGATTTCAGTGAGGAAGCTTTCCAAGCCTACTGGACCTGGGTCAGTTTTGAGAAAAGCAAAATCTGAAGTTTTCAGATTTCCGGACTTTTGTGGTTCGTTGGGATTGACTGATTCTTCTGTAGATAAGAGGATGTCAACTTGAGTAATTGTTTCCTGAGATAGTTGAGAGAGTGTTTGATGGCAGAAGCTAGTTTCGTGTTGGGTGATGGCTCGACGAATCAAACGCTCAACTCTTCTGGGGGTTGGAGGTTCAATTTGTAAGTCTCGAAATCTTTGATAGACAATTTCCTTTATACATTCAAATTTCTGTTCATTGGGTAAGATTTCTTGCACAAGCCAATCACTTATTTCTTCTGAATCTTGGACGGTAGCCACTCTAAAATTAAATAAACGGCGAATTTCCCACCGATACATTTTTGCCGAACGTCCTTGCTTATCGTAGTCTGAGTAGCGATTTTCGGGGAGATTGACTTGACTGGCTAGGTAAGAGATAATGGCTTGAGGAATGGATAATTCTTCGTCAGGAAAACGGGCAAAAAGCTGGAAGTGTTTTAGGAGGAGTGCAAACCCAATCTGATTTCCTCCAACTTTGTTTTTGACCCGTTCTAATTCAGGGGGAAGAAGTGTCCAGTTTTCAATTAGTTCTTCTGTATTCCAATGGGCTTTAACCATTCATCTTCTTCTCCATCGTTGGTTACTACCGTTTCTTGAGTCAGCATAGGAGAAAATGTCGCGTTATTGACCATGCAGATTAAAAACGATTTGTCAAATGCCTTCAACCCGACTGATTTATAAAACTTATTGATACGTCACAAATTTGAAGAGAAGAGAGAAAAAGCATTGAATAGCTGTAAGCCATATATAGCAAGGGTTTCAGCATCAGGTTGTACGATATGACACGAACCTTCGATCTACGCCTCTTCGGCGGGAAATGGTTCTTCGAGCTTACGGATAATTTCTGAGAGTTCTGTAAAGGTCATCATGATTCTAGCTCCCCAGTAAGGGGAGCGGTCTTCTACTAAACGTTAGAACGGAAACTTAGGCGATTGAACTTGACCCAAAGCGGAAAAGTTTTCATCCCAATCAATCAACCCTTTGGCGTAAGCAGTCGCCTGGGGCAAGTGATTCAACACCTCGGCTTCGCTCGGTGTTGACGCCCTCGCGAAGTCGAAACGTCAAGGTGAACGTCACCGGGTCAGAGGTAATTTTTGAGAAGTCCCGGCAGTTTATGACCTGAACGAAATAGCGATCGCCCTCTTTGTGAAATAACTCCATAATCCATCCCCGATGGTTTCCCAGCGGATAGAACAAAGGACGCCAACTGAGCAAGCGAGTTGGTTGTTGTCTTTCTTGTGTAATCATGAAAAATGCCCTTAGAAAATTGGGTAAATGCCTCCCTTGCCTTGGTCGGGATTCAGGGGGGCATCTTGTGAGTGTCTATTTCATTCTACCACAGTAGACAGCCTATTAATGGCAGTCTACTCGATTTTAGTGTTAAGATTCTAGAAGAGTAGACGGTCATAATGTGAAAGTATGCCAGGAGTAAAAGGACAGAAAAATCCATCAAAGCACCCGCGCAAAAACGGTTACATGGTAGGAACGCAACAACCGATCCGAGTGCCAGAAGTTTTCAGCTTTAAACTTTTCCCAGAAGATCACGCAAGGGTCAAGGCTGAGTTAGAGGAGAATGGCTGGTCAAAACAGGAATGGGTTGATCGCTTAATCGATCATTACTATGGTGAGGAGAGAGAAAAATCTGGCATCGATGAGAGCGATCGCACTCCGGCTGATGAGAAGACAGAAAAATCCGAACCCGACTGGGACGAGTTAAAAAAATCTGTGTTGAGTCGGTTTAAACTGGGGCGTCAGTCTGCGACCTATAAAAAGCTTGACCAGGCGCTCGATCTGCTGATCTCTGAGGTCAGCGATGGTTAAGCCAGTGACAGAGAGTAGAGACGCGCTTTTGAAGCGTCTCTACATTAGATCCTGAAGCTCAGGGGATAGCCTTTTTGCATATCCCAGCTAGCCCGTTTATGCTGAGAGCCATAGCTGACATGAACTGGGCGGTCATCCCCGTAGTAGTACAGGGAATCAAAGG